>JAPLKX010000248.1 GCA_026387845.1 Candidatus Hydrogenedentota bacterium
GGCATCCTGTTCCCGAACGGGATCCAAGACCAGTCTCATGCCGCCAACGGTGATACCGGTAATGGCCTTCAAGATGCCGCTGCAGGATCCGCCGCTGCTCAGGGCATCAGCAGGCGGGGCGAGTTCGACATACGTCTCGTCGCCCCAGATCGTATTGACATATGCCCAGAAGTAGGTGGCGTCCAGCATTTCCTGGGTGAGAGTGAACACGGCCGAACCGGATTCGAACACTTCGGGGTTGTCGGGCGTACTAAACGAGTAGAAGTCGCCCTGGGCGTTCCAGTCGCTGAATTCAATTCCGACCGCGGCTACGGTTGTCCAGTCCGGATCGCCCCACACGCTTTCGCCGCCGATGGCGATGGAGACATACTTCCATCCTTGGCCCGACCCCGGGTACGTGAAGGCGTCGTCCTGCCAAAAGCCGCTGTCCCAATTATCGTTTCCGCCAATGCCGGCGCTGGCGTTGCCCGCCCAATCTGCGCCGTCGGCTACCTTGACGTAGAAGTTCAAATACTGGGCGCAGCACGATACGTCAACATTCGCACCGTAGTACTCGGCCCATATCCAACTACCCCACATGACCGGGACTTCCACGCAAGCCGTCGAGCCGGCGCCGGCCGAATCCGTCGTAATTAGCCCGCCGCCGCTCAGACTGCTCGGAATGTCGCCCTCTTCCATGGCGCTGACCACATACACATTGCCGCCGACCGCGCCGAGCATACCGGCCTCCGGCGTATCACTCAACGTCATGTAGTCGAAACGGAGACTTCGCGGATAGGTCTTGGCAAACCCAACGTCCGCATAATCGACGTCCCGAGAAAGGTCGATCTTATTGCCCCAGGAATCATAGTAATCCACCGTCACGGTGTCGCCCACCCCGGCGTCGGTCGTAATCGTGACGCAGCCGGATTCGGCTTGTTCAATGGGCACGCCGTCCTTTTCCCAGGACACCGAGTCAACACAACTCGCGTCAACGCCCGCGACCATAATCGAGAACGGTTCGCCGGACACCGCCAAACCGGACTGAGCCAGGAACGGGTCCTCGCAATCGGCCGGGGCCGGCCCTGAGGCAATCTCGCCTTCTTCCGTCGTGGTCGTCAGCGTGACGTGGTCAATGTAAACCGTCATCGTCGCGCCTGCAGTCCTGTGGGTGAAGCCAAATTCAAGCCGGGGAACCGCGGCCATGTCAATGGCTTTCCACCACGGTTGAAAATCACCGATGGGAACCGACACGTACGTCCAGTCCGCAGGCAGCACGGGCGGGTCTTGGTTGATCCCGCTGCCGGTCGAGGCCGTAAGGTTCGTCGCCGAATTCCACCGCTGAGTCAGTGGAGCGGTGCTCGTTCCCTTGATGTAGTAGTTGAGGAAGCCATACTGCGTCAGGTCTTTGGGTGGGTCGAAATCTAACCCGGTCACGAACTGCCAGTATTCTCCATCATCATCCCAAAAGTGGAAATCCGCGGCTGCGCACGTGACCCTCAGGCACTTCGTCGAACTCGGGCCGGGCGTGCCTCCTGTCACAATCTCGGCGGTGGCGGTGTCGATCGTGTAGTAGTCCATACCGGCATCGTCATCGAAAGATGCAAGCACGTCGACTACGGCCCACGCGCCGCTTGCCGCCAGCATCATCGCCAGCACCACACTCACTCCAAATAGTTTTTTCATTGCTCTACCTCCTGTTTTCCTTCCTCCATCCAAGTTAAGCCAACCTCCCGAGTCTGCTCATAAGTGACTATCCAATGAATTCACCGTCCAACTCGGACCCCCGCCCACACTGCCAAGGCAAGAATCCATTGAACGGCTTGGACCAAAAGTTGCGCCCCTCGTTCAGCAAAGACCTCTCAGGCTGGAAACAACGCGCCAGCGCACTGACCTCGGCGGAATGTGTCCCGCCTCCTGCCGGCGATCCCAAGTCTCTGGCCATTGCGTCCCGCCTGCTCCCTCTAACCTCGAACCGAACGTTGCCCCGGATGGGCCTCACGCCAACCTGGCGTAGCCATACGGGTGAATTCCAGTTCTACTTTGTTAGGTAAATAGTGCTTACCACACTCATTAAACCCGGCGCAATCGATTGAGCTAACTGCCAACATCTACAGCTAGTCGATCTCCGTCCGGTACAAGCAAACTAGCACTTAGAAGCTTTTTTGTCAATAGGGAGGAATACCGATTTACAAAATCTTTGACGAAGAGATTTCATGATGGGCGTTTCGGAGGGAGCGCAATTTGCGCACAGAACCCCGCTCGACGAGGCGGACCGGAACCACAACCGACACACTCTGCTGCGGCGTATCCCCTTGAATCGACTGGACTAACAGATCGACGACCCCCTGCCCCAGCTCCTCATAGTTCTGCGCTACCGTCGTAAGCGGGATTCGAAGATGCAGCACCCACGGGAGGTCGTCAAATGCAACTACCGACACATCCCCCGGCACCGATAGGCCCTTTTCCTGTATGGCCCCCAGAACCCCCAGGGCGATCTCGTTGTTCACGGCAAACAGCGCCGTGGGGGGATGCTGGCGCTCGAGCACCTTCCGGGCCGCTTCATACCCGCTCTGATAGCTGAACTGTTCTCCGACAATCATGTGATCTTTTACGGCAATACCATAGTCGGCCAGTTCCGCCTTGAAGCCGCCCAAACGGTCATAGCTGACCTGGACGTCCGGATAACCCTGGACAAACGCGATCTCGCTGTGGCCATTCTCCAGCAGATGACGCACCGCCATCCGCGCACCCGCTATATGGTCCGAAATCACGTATGGGACCCCCGAATCCGGAAAATACCCGTCCACGCATACAATGGGAAATTTTTCTTCTTTGGCGCTCACGATGTGGTCGCACCTCAGGCCGCAGGGGGCAATCGCAATACCGTCCACCATCGATTCCCGGAGGATCGTCACCGATTTCCGCTCGACGTCTTCGTCGTCCTGACTGTCGGCAAGGAGGATCGAAAACCCTTTGTCCCTCGCCGCGCGCTCCACCTGGCGCACCACATTCGAATAGAAGAAATTGGATATGTTCGGGACGACCAGCCCCAACGTGTTGGTCTTGCCCAGCCGAAGGCCACGCGCTACACGGTTCGGCGAGTAGTTGTGCCGTTTGGCCGATTTCAGGATGGCCTGCTCGGTGCTTTGGCTGATCCGGAATTCCTTGGCTTTCCCGCTCAGCGCCCGCGACACCAAAGACACCGACACGCCCAACTCCGCCGCGATCAGCCGCATCGTGGTCCGTTCGTTTCTGCTCACGAGTGATCCGCAATCATAGGGAATGCCAAACCGCCCATAGTATCAACGGCCACACCAACTGCCGCGCGACCGCCTCGAACCCTGTTCCGCCACACAATTCCCATTTTCCCGACCATCGTAGCGTATGCGTCATGGCCTGCGCAACCGCCCGTTCTTTTCTTGCCCGGCCGGCGGATTCCCCGGCGGCGCGATTTTAGCACAATCGTTTGACTTCAGGGGATTTTCAGTGTAAGCTGCCGCCGCGGAAGTCGCCATCAGGGTTGATAGTTATGTATTTCTTTGGGAAGGAAGCAAGGGCTGACGGGGATGCCGGACACCGCCGAAATCCCGGCATTTGTCTCTGCAGCCTGTATGCGGTAAAGGGGAAGTCATGATAGGTTCTGCCGCCCTGCTGGGTTTGTTCTCGCTGAGACTCTCGTTATCCGCCGCGCCGGTCGATCGTCTGCCCGCCGGCAAGGAGGTCCAGATCCCGGAAGGCGGTGTTTCCGCGCTGGACCCGAACGCCCTGTTCACGGGCGATTTGTCCAACCCCCAGAACCTGCCGGTTCAAATCCAACCCGTAATCGTTAAGAGCCGGGGATTCAAAAAAGCGCTCGAGGTCACCACGGAAGCACCGACCTCGGAATGGTGGGCCATCCAGTTTGTAATGGACAGCACCGCGCCCGTCCAGAAAGGCGACGCCCTGCTGGCGAGTTTCTACATCCGCTGTATGGAAACCAAGGACGAGACCGGCGAAGCCTACGTGCGCGCCGTATTCCAAACCGAACACCCACCCTACAACAAGTCCCTCACAGCCCAAGTGAGCGCCTCGCGGCAGTGGCGAAGGATCTATTGCCCGTTCGAGGCCGTGGAATCCACCGAGGCGGGCAACTCCGTTTTCAATTTCGCGTTTCCCACGGGACCGCAAAGGGTGCAGATCGCCGGCCTCTCCCTGATCAATTACGGCACGAAAGTTTCAGACACCGATCTCCCGAAAACCGTCATTACGTACGACGGCCGCGAACCCGACTCCCCCTGGCGGAAAGCGGCCCAACAACGAATCGACAAGTTTCGCAAGGCCGACCTGAGCGTGCTGGTCAAAGACGGCCAGGGGAAACCTGTCCGCAACGCAAAAGTGCTCGTCAACATGACGCGCCACGCCTTTCCGTTCGGCGCCGCCGTCGCCGTCGAAGGGCAGGACGGGCGCCGGTTCGGAGGCGCATACGGCAAGCGCCACACCTTCACCGAAAAAGACGACCAGGAGTACGATTACTGGCTCAGGCGATGGTTCACAAAAGCCACACCCGAAACCGCACTCATGCCAAACGGATGGACCGGCACCTGGAACAACCTCGGGCGGGAAGTCGCCATCAACGGCGTCAAAAAGTACCATGCCCTCGGGTATGACATCCGCGGGCACATCCTGGTGTGGCCCGGATGGAAATGGTTCCGCCTGCCCGGTATCGAAGCCATAAAGAACGACCCGGAAAAACTGGGCAAAATGGTACTTGACCACATTACCGATGAAACCTCGACGCTCAAGCCGTGGGTCAACGAATGGACCCTGCTCAACGAACCGTTCGCCCACCACGACCTCATGGACGTCCTCGGCAACCAAGCCATGGTCGATTGGTTCAAGGCCGGCCATCAGGCCAACCCCGACGCCAAACTCTATATCAACGACTACAGCATCCTGTCCGGCGGCGGATTGGACCTCGGCCACCAGGATCATTATGCCAAGACCATCAAGTACCTGCTCGACAACGGCGCGCCGCTCCATGGGATCGGCATGCAAGGCCACTTCGGCGAGGATCCCACCGCTCCGGAAAGGGTCTATAAAATACTCGAACGGTTCGCCAAGTTTGGAAAAGAAATGCAGATTACCGAGTTCGACGTCAACACCCGCGACAATGAACTCCAGGCCGACTACACCCGCGATTTCATGACCATCTGTTTCAGCCATCCCAAAATCGTCGCATTCAGCTTCTGGGGATTTTGGGAGAATGCCCACTGGCGTCCCGACGCCGCCATGATCGACAAGGACTGGAAACTCAAGCCCAGCGGCGAAGCCTATGAAAAACTCGTCCTGCATGAATGGTGGACACAACAGGAAGGCGCCACCAACAAAAAAGGACAATACAAAGTCCGCGGTTTTCTCGGCGATTACCAAATCACTGTTCGTGCGGGCGCGTATACGTGCGAACGCGAACTCACGCTGAAGACCGGCGGGACCACCCTCGAAGTCGTCCTGGAGCCGGGGCGGTCCACCGGCGAAAACGCCGATAATTGTAGGTCCGATCTCTGAATGGGACCGGCCTGATGGCTCGTCCGGTCCGAATCGGAATTCGGACCTACATTGTCTATACGCGTGTTGTGGAAAGGGCAGTTTTTCACCGGCTCCGCTGTACCCGCTTCTCGATTGGGCGGCCCCGTCTTCGACTCTAGCCTCTGAAAGATCTGACAAGCGCCTGAAACTCGGCGAGCGGCATCGAACTTTGGGTGAAATTCACGATCAGATACACCCCTTGCGTCCCGATCTCGTGCAAAAGGGGCGCCACCTCTTCCGGGCGCACGTCTACTGCCTGAACCGACTTGCCCGCTGCCAGGATCTTGCGGTAAAGCTCATACCACCGCGGGCTGCCGCCGGAAGGCTGCCCGGGCTCAGGAGTAAACTCCACGGCGTCAAGTTTCTCCAGCCCAAGCAGGAAGTCCAGGTGGCGCAGGCATTGTGTGCCATCAACGTGGAACAGCGAAAAATCAAGCCACTGACACTGTTGCGCCAGGGGCGGCAAAACAAACTCCTCGAACTGGCCCGGCGATATCAGCGCACTCGCGTCCGCCTGGACCTTGGCCATCTTGCCCGGCGCCCACAAGCTGAAAGCATAGAAGCTCGAGCCCCCGTCGGCCGCGCGGATCAGTGAGTAGACCTCCTCGTAGACCTCAAAGAACACGTCGTTAATCCGCCACAACTGCTCCTGGACCCATGCCGGCTCGACCAGCAGGTCGATCATCAGTTGCTGTGTCCCGCGCAACGACGCCAGAACGTCCAGGTTCTCCACTAAATCCGGACATGGCACGAGGTACTGGCCGCGAGACGCCCTGAGGTTTTCCTCGAGGATGTCCCGGTGGAGTTTCCACCATCGGTTTGCCCTGTCGAACGCCAACGGCGCCCATAACGCCGCATCATCCGCCCGGCGGCGGAACCAGACCGTGGTTTCAGCGAACTCCGGTTGCGCACCCAGCATGAGGGACAGCGATCCGGGCCCGAGCGTGGTATCAGCCAGCGGCAGCTTCTCGAGCGGGAAATCCTGATAAGCCAGGGCGTGCCGTTCCGCGCGCGCACGCCATGGCGCGTCGGCCCACCGCTGGGTGTTGTTCCGCGGCCGGCCGGGGTCGTCAACCGCAATGTGCGGCGCGCCCCGTGGCGGCTCCCCCCACGTCGATACCAGCAGGCCGGTGCGCCGCCACCAGCCGCGGAATCGGCCCCGCGTCTCGTCCCAATTGTCTTTCCAAAATGTCATCATGCCAACCGCCTGGCAGGCTCAGGTCTTCCAACTGCGGGTGCGTTTTAAATCGCCCGAAAGCACTTGCTTCGCAATCCGCACGTCTTCCTCAATCTGGAAATCAAACATACCCACGACGATGAAATCCGCCCCGCCCGAAAACGCATACTGAAAACCTTCTTGGGGCATTATGGCGCCGGCGCCAAGCACCTTGAACGCCACCCACGGCGCCTCACTCGATGCCATAAACTCCGCCGTCTCTTTCGGCGTCTCCTCCCACACGCTGTCATTGCGCGGTTTGGGTCCCGCGGACCAGTAGCTCTTGCTGTTGAACGTCTTGAGGAAAAACTGAGGTTTCAGGCCATGCTCGCGGCACGCCAGGAGCACTTCGAGCCGGTGCGCGCCTATCCCGGCCAGCACCCCCGCCCGCTCGATGTCGCCGTAGGCTTCGGCGAGCAAGTCGAACTGGCCGTTCAGCACGAACTGGTCCGCCGCTTCGCCCTGTATACAGACGCCGGCGGCGCCGCCGTCGATGGATCGGCGAATACCCACGTAGATGCCGTCCTCGCTGTCTTCGGCCTGGGCAATCCACTGCATACCGCCGCCCCGTTCCCGCCAATACTTGCTCATAATGTTCACGGACTGTTGCGTGTCCCGCAGGAAGACTGTGTTGATCCCGCACTTTTCCGCAAGTTCCAGCGTCTCCAGGATCTTTTCCGTCGTGTTGTATTTGGCCACCAGCGGCGATACATAAACCAGATCCCGGCTGTGGGCGATCCCGCTGATAAGGTTCCCGCCGCAGATCAGCCTGCTTACCGTCAAATCCCCCAGTTTCCCGGTTGGCATTGCCGACGCCGCGGGCGGCGAGGCCGGGGCCGGCGCCGGTTTCCGCCCCTCGGCTTGAGCCAGCAACACCCGTTCCTCGAAGTTCCACCCAAACGCGGCGCCCGCCGATGCCGTCAACGAAGTCTGAATAAAATCTCTGCGATCCATGTGGTTTACCTCCCACCGCATTGTAGATCAGCCCGGCGAAAAATAAAACCGTTTTCTTTTCCCGTGATCAATAGCACAATCGATTGATTTCTGTTGAACCTTCTGTCAACTTTCGATACAGTAGAGGCGCATTTAGCGCGGGTGACCCAGACGTACTGGAGGGAGTCAACGTGGCAGCGGCTCGAATTCCCGTTATCTTTGACACGGACATTGGCGACGATATCGACGATTTGTACGCGTTGTATCTGGCTCTTTTCCATCCCAGGCTCGAGTTGATCGCCGTGACAACCGTACACGGCGACACCCAGCGTAAAGCCCGGCTTGCCGCAAAAGCGTTGCGGCTCGCCGGCCGCTCGGAAATACCCATAGGCGCGGGCATCGAGATGTCCGAGAGCCGTATCAAACGACACCAGCGAAACCCGTTCCCCCAAGACCACGCGACGTACCACGTCTACGTAAAACCATCCGATCCCGAAAACTCCCGCACCTATCCCAAAGCCATCGACGTAATCCGGGCTGCGTTCGCCAAGGCCACTGCGCCTGTGGCCATTGTTGGCGAGGGCGCGCTAAGCAACGTCGCTCAATTCATCCAATGCGCATCCGCCGGGGAAAAATCAAAGATCAAATGCATCAGCCTGATGGGTGGGGAGACCGGGCGCGTCATGAGCGAATTCAACATCCTATGCGACCCCGAAGCCGCCGACGTGGTTCTCAATTCGGGCCTGCCCGTGTTTATGGGCACCTTCGATCTTACCTCCCAATTGTACTTGACCATGGAGCAGGTCGAATCGCACTTTGGCGGAAGCAAGAGCGGGCCGCTCCAAGTCATCTATGAATGCACCAAACTGTGGGAGCCGCGAAAAGGCCCGAAACCCGGACCGGTCCTCTACGATTTGGCGCCGGTCTTCTGGCTGGCCGAGCCGGCGCGCATCAAAACAAGGCCATCGACGGTACGCGTCGAGCTCGAAGGGACCTATACACGCGGGCAAACTGTCCGAGTCGCCGAGGAAGGCCCGGTTTTGGAATCGATGGACCTCGATCCCCAGGCCCTGGTGCGCGACTTCGTCCAGATCATCCAAAACGGAGCGAAAAACGGGGACTGACTCGCGACGCTTTCGGAAGCGCTTTTTCGGCAGTTTGAAAAAGCGTGCCTGTCCCCGCTTTTCGCGGCCCTTCAGCAATCAACTCTCTATCTGCTTGCCCACAACATCCCGCGCCGCATGATTTCCCGGCACTCCGGCACGTTGAAATCTCGAGCCACGTGGCCCAGCGACGAATAAAACACCCGGCCCTTGCCCCACGCCCGTTTCCAAACCACCGGCATCACGCAACCCGCGATCCACGGGGCAGACGTCCCGTCGAATGTGGTTGTGGCCAGCACCTCGTTGGACGGGTCTATGTGCAGATAGTACTGTTCCGACGTCATCTGGAAGTCTGAAAGCCCTGCAACAATCGGATCGTTCCGTTTTACAATTTTGACCGTGTACGTTCGGATATCTCCGGGGTGGGCCACCCACTGGCCGCCCGTCATAAACTGGTAGTTCGTACATGAGCGGAACGCGTCGCACATCCCGCCGTGCCAGCCCGCTATGCCCGTCCCCCCGGAGATGGCGCCCAACAAACCTTTTTCCTGTTCGGCCGTGATGCTGCCCATCGTCCAGCACGGCACCACCAAGTCGAGCGAGTTCATCTTCGCCTCATCCGCAAACGGTTCCAGCGTGTCAAACACCTCGACCCGGTATCCCTCCGCCTCGAGTATCGGCACGAAAACCTCCACCGACTGCCGCGGCTCATGACCGTCCCAACCGCCCCATACAAACAACGCCGTCTTCATGAGTTCGTTCCTCCCTGCGTCGCAATGCAACCGCCGTCAGCATAACAGCATTCAGCGAGTCCGGGCAATCATTTCCTCAAGCAGTCCAAGAAGCTGCATTGAGAATCTTTGTTTGCGACCTATCAGCCGTCACAGATAGTTCTTGACTTACAATGTGCGCGAGGGTAGAGTAGCAGTATACCGACGCGGTTAAGGGAATGACAGCCAGATTGAAACTGGCATTGCCAAGGCACATTCAGCGGGACAATGGGGCCAATGTTCCCGCCTTTGAGTTGTGGAAATCGTTGCCAGGAGGGCAAGAAACGTGTCCGATTCTGCAGGGATACGGGTACGGGCAACTAACCGGTTAGGGAGGGGAGTTCCTGCCTTTCTGATTCTTCTAGGAGGCTTTCTTGGTTGCTCGGGACACTCTGAGGCCCCTGGTGCGGGTGGCCCGCAAGTTGCGGGGCAGAGTATGGGATTCCTACTCGGCGTGAACTATCCTTGGCTCCATTACGGTCATGATTTTGGTGACACGGCATGGGGTCATGACGGTGTGTCTTCGACGCAAAGCAAGCGCGAGGTTGAGACTGATTTCGAGTATCTGAAGACACAAGGTGTTCAGGTTGTCCGATGGTTTGTTTTTGCCGACGGTCGAGCCGCCCCAGAGTTTGATCCTGCGGGCAACGTCACTGGTTTTGACGAGCACTTCTATCAGGATTTCGACGCTGCACTCGCTATCGCCGAAAACAGCGACATTCGTCTTCTTCCGGTGTTCTTTGATTTCCAGTTGACTGACAAAGCCAAGGATTCCGGCGGTGTGCAGATGGGTGGTCGGGCAACGATGATCAGCGACTCCGCAAAACGAAAGACCTTTCTGGACAATGCGCTCATACCCCTTCTCCAGCGGTATGGAAGAAGCGAGGCCATCGTCGCATGGGATGTGATCAACGAGCCCGAAGGAGCAATGGACATCGCAGGCGGGCGCTGGGTCGAAGACGCGGTCACCCCGGAAGCTATGAAGATCTTTGTGAGGGAGATCGTCCAGTGCATCCACGCACACACGTCGCAAAAGGCTACGGTCGGCAGCGCGTCCCGCGGCATGCTCACCCACTGGACCAACTCGGGGTTGGATCTGTATCAGTTTCACTACTACGACAAGATGGGCGGCCAATATCCATTGGAGTATCAGTGCGCAAACCTGAATCTGGACAAACCCTGCATCGTCGGCGAGTTCCCTACTAAGAATGCGGAGCGCGCTGTCACCGCTTATCTGGATGTCATTTTGCACAACGGTTATTCCGGATCTCTGGCTTGGAGTCTACGCGGCGATGACGATTCTTCAGATTTCAAAGGTGTGGCCAGCGAGTTTGTAAAGTGGTCAGCGAGTCACGAAAAGGAGATATCGAAATGAGACCCTTCCAGTTTACATGCGCTTGGATTGTGCTTTCGTTGCTGGCCTTCTGGCCAATCGTCGGCTTCTTGCCCCACGCCGATGCGCAAGAAGTCCCTGACAAGCGGATAGCAGCCGCAAAAGAGGCGATCAAGGAACTGCGAACGAAACTCGACGACCTTGAACGGCTGGTCGACGGTCTCAGTAAGGAATCGGCGGGTGAGCCGAACATGCCAGCCGCAGCCGAAGGGAGCGCAGCGGCACGGAAGACGAAGCCCGAACCTGTTGGTGAAATCACATGGCTAAAGTGCAGAGAGTGGTGGACGTACGGCGGGATGAAAGTGGTGCCGGATCCAAAGGATGATTCTGTGTTCGTCCTCAACGGCACATCCACGGGAGGGATGGGAATCTCAAAGGAAGGGATCGCATTTGATGCTAATTCCAAAGTGCTGGTCATCCGCGTGCTTGATCTTGGCCAGAGCAACTTCACAAACTCCGGGAGAATGCTAAAGGTGGATGCTGCGAATGCGCCGCTCATGTGCAATTGTGAACAATGCAAGTCTGAAGGCGACCCGAGTTTCGTCGTAGTACCGGATATCAAAGAACCGCATAAACAAGGGAACGAAGAAGAATTACGCGTGTGCGACTTCTCTTACGATATCACGGGTAAGGTTGATTCCGTGCATGAAAAAATTGTCCTGGCATTTTATATTGCGGACGTCAATAACCTACGGGTGAAAGTGGGGTTGGCGAAAGCAAAACAGACAGCCGAGCCCGGAACATAGGGGCACATGGAGTAGTCGCAGACGCCGGTTCCTGCAAGTAGAGGAGTGAGAGGAACATTTGTAATGGCTAGCGAGTCACGCGGGGAGAGCAAAAAGCGGCAATTACGGTCGACTCTTGCCGTACTGGGTGCCGTTTGCACCATTATCGGGTTTATCTTTGGGGTAGGCGTAATTATTGGAAAAATAGAGACATCGATGTCGACACCTAAGCCACCAGTGCCCGCCCAACTCCCTCTGGTTGGTGAGGGAGAATCAACGATTCAATGGCTGTCTCCGTCGCCAGGATGGCAGGTTTTCGGAGGCATTAGGCAGGACAAAAAGGAAGATAACACGTTCGTTTTCTACGGCGAAAACAAACAAGCTATGGGCGTTTCTTCGAATGCTTTGACTCCTGACGCAGCGCATGACACGGTCAGGGTAGAGGTAGCGCCTTTTCATGGGAAAGCCCGGTTCCTGGATGCTCAGACGATGTTCAAGGTGTCTGTGGGATCTGGTAGTCAGGAGATAGAACTGCGGTGCGCGACGAAACCATACGAATCTGAAGACAGTCCGCCCTTCGTGAAGGTGAGGCCAGGCTCATTCGATTTTCCTGTCCCAACAGATCTCCATGGTCAACTTCAGAAATTGACGCTCACTTTCTGGGACGCGGAGTTGCAGGGTCTTGAACTTAAGATCGGTATCCTAAAAAGCCCTGTCCGCGGCGCGGAGTAAGCACAGACACGCCCAGAATCCCCGGAGTGATACCTTCAGTGTCCAACCACGGTGACGTCGCGTCAAGAAACGAACGCCGTCGCCGCGGTTACCGCTGCAAAGGCTGTCTGCCAAGACCTGTTTGCCGAGTTTACTTGCCCCCGGTTTTCATCATCTGGCCGACCATCGGAACGAAGTAGACGCCGGTGTCCCGCCTCGAGTGAACCTTCCCATCCTGGTCTTTTGTGTAGACAAAGAGGACCTGGCGGCCCTTGATCGGCGGGCCTACCGGAATCATCAGCATTCCGTTGGGCTTGAGCTGGTCGATCAAGGCCTGGGGAACATGCCGGGCCGCACACGTCACCATGATGAGGTCAAAACCGCCTTTGACTTCCGGCCACCCAAAATACCCGTCGCCGACTCGCGTCGACACGTTGGCATACCCGAGCGCCCCGATGGTCTTGGCCACGGATTTCCCCAGCGGCTCGATGATTTCAATCGAGTAGACCTCTTTTACAAGACGCGACAGCAGGCTGCTTTGATATCCGCTGCCGGTACCAATCTCGAGTACGACCATGTCGGGTTTGGGATTGCCGAGTTGCGTCATGTAAAGCTGGCCAAGGTAATCGCTCAATACCGACCCATATCCGATTCCCCAGGGTTTGGCCTCGGCCTCATAGGCGCTGCCGCCCGTCGTGTAGTCGGCCTCGTAATTGTAATGAAACAGTTCCCGGGGCACCTCGGCAAACGCACGCAAGACGTCCGGATTCGCCTGGCCGTACTTCTGTTTCAGATAGGCGTCGGCCAGTTCCAGGCAGTTTTTTTTGCGGGCCTGCGTGTTGGCGAAAGCCTTTTCAGACAGCCGCGCTTTCTGCTCAGTTTTGTCGGCGACAGCCAGGTAGGCCTGGTAATTCCAAGCCGGCTTTTCCGCGCTTGGTTCCGCCGGCTTATCGCCTGTAGTCTGGGCACCGGCAGAGGCCATAACAACGAGCAACGCGCCTATCGACAACACCTTCATAAACCAGCTCCTTCCGGATTCGACCGGGAATCCGACTTTGGAAAAGTCCCCCACGCCAACAGGTACAGCGCGAGCGCAACCCATACTACAAAATTAAAACCCGCAGGCATACCCATGCCCAGGCCCAACGGGCACAGGCCCAGCGCCAGCATGGCGCAGCGAGCCGGAAGCGGAAGCATACCCAGAATCACCAGGGTCTGATCCCAGAGGATGGTGAGGAACAGGCCCGCCAGGACCAGCGTCGCAGACGTCAACAAAACAACCCGGCGTTCGGGTGTGGCCCAGCGGCCCACAAACCAGCTCCCTAACCCCGACCAGATCAGAAGGCTCGAGAGAACCACCGAAAACGTCGTTACCGCGTCCTGGAAAACCGCTGCGAAACGCTCGATCAGCATGACTTCCACGAGCAGGTACGCCACGCCGATCGCCGCAAAATACACTGTGGCCTTGCCGACGGTTGCCGCGGGCAACGGGCCTTTCGAGAACCGGGCGAATGGGATGCATGCCACCAACGCCGCCATCACGAGCGCCTGAACAAAAACCGCATAATTGATGAGCAGCCCAATTTCACCCTGGGGAAGGTAATCCATCCGTTTGACGGCTCTCACGATCGAGGCCGGTCTTATGATGTAGTTGAGAAACGGCCGCGAATTGGTTACGGCCGTCAGTTCAAAACTGCCCTCACAGGGATAGTTCAGGCGTTTACCCTGGGCCAGGGCGAGGACGTGGTCCCGGATCGCGTCGCCCGATTCTGCCTGGGCCGGGTCGCCCGGTTCCGGCTCGAGGATGAAATGCGGAAGGTCATTCCAAACTTCGGTTTCACGAGCGGTTTCGTCCGTCATGCCGGGGAAATACGAAAGATCAAACGACCGCTTGTCACAGAAATCTCTAGCGATGTCGATGTCGCTCTGCCGGAAGGGACTCTTTGAAACCAGAATGCGCGCCATCCACTCGGACCTGAACACCAGCAAGTGCTGGAACGGCTTTTCTACTCCCCGGCCGCGCAACGCTTCCACGGCAGAAAGGATCACGCGCACCGCATATTCGGGCAATTCACTGATTTCCACCGGCAGCGA
>JAPLKX010000215.1 GCA_026387845.1 Candidatus Hydrogenedentota bacterium
ACGCGCTGACGGAGCAGATATGGCTGGACCGGATGGGGCCGACGCGGTATTCGTTCCGGTACGGCAACAGCCGGTTCATCGTCCTGGACAGCGAGGAAGTGGACGCATTGGACCGGCTGTCGGACGAGCAGGTGGCGTGGTTCAAGGGCGAGCTCGAGCGGAGTAAAGAGGCGAACGTTTTCGTGTTTTTGCACCAGCCCTATTGGAGCGACGAAGACGATCCTCGCAACTTCGATGCGACGTGGGAGCGGCGCTGGAAGTATTTGGCTGACGTTATGCGTGGCCATCCGGTGCGTATGGTTTTTGGCGGGCATGACCACCGGTACCGGTATTTCGGGCAGCGCGACGGGGTGCATTACGTAATAGCGGCGGGCGGCGCCTCGATGGACGGCCCGGAAACGGAAGGCAAGTTCAGCCATTATGTCCTGGTCAAAGTCCGCGGCGAGGAGGTTTCGTGGGCCGTGATCAAGCCGGGATCAGTGCTTGGGCCGGACGTGTCGACAGTCGAGCGGGCGGCAGAGGTGGCGGACATCGAGCGGCGGCTGGTGTCGTGCCCGGAGACGGCGGTCAAAGTTGGCGAAGGTTTTGACCGGGAAGTGGTGGTCCGGGTGGAGAACCCGTTCAACAAGCCTTTTAACTCGACAATGACGTGGGACGCGCCCAAGGGATGGGACGTAAAGCCGCCATCGAGCCAATACATCGTAACAGCGCACGGGCGGGTTGAATTGCCGTTTCACGTGAGGTGGACGGGCGAGGGCGAGATGCGCCTGCCCGCGCCCAGTTACAAGACGAGCTACGCCAATACGTCTTTTGGCGAGCCGTACGACATAAAGGTTGAGATGCCGGTTGTGCCGACGGCAGACGCGCCGCGGGCGCCGGGCGAGGTGCGGGTGGACGGGGTGCTGGAGGAGTGGGCGCAGGCAGGGCCGGTCAGGCTCAACCACGTGTTTGGTTTTGACGAGGGGACGTACGAGCCGGCCAATATCAGCGGGACGTGCAGGGCGATGTGGGACGAGGGGAACCTGTACGTAGCGTTCGAACTGGATGATGACGCCCATTTCCAACCGTATGGCGGCGACATTGTCTGGCTGGCGGACTGCATCGACCTTAGCGTGAGCCGTTCGGCGTGGGGGTTCTCGCTGACTAAGGCAGGGCCGGAAGTTTTTTACTACCTTGGAGCAGGACTGTCGGCGGAGACGGTCAACAAAGACGTGAGGCTGGCGGTGCGGCGGGAAGGCGGCAGAACGACGTACGAGGCGGCGTTTCCGGCTCGGGTGCTTCCGCAAGTGCGGCTATCGAGTGGCTCGTCTTTCCTGTTGGGCGCGCTGGTGTCGGACGTTGACGCGGAAGGCGGCAAGAAACACGAGTTGGCACTGACTCCGGACGGCGTGTCGTCGGGCGGGGTGAAGATGGCGCTGCAGTAGGGGCGGCGGCGGCCACGTTCAGGACTGGCCGATAATCTGGAGGAGCGGCGCGAGCTTGTCTTCGAGGTCGACGCGGAGCGAGGCGAGCCGGGTGTCTTTGATGTTGAGGAACTTGGACGATGCCAGGCCCAGCAGCGAGACATTTTTCTTGCCGAGGCCGTAGCCGCAGGCGTTTGCAATGGCGTTGGCGAGGGCGACGGTGTGGACCAGGGTCAGCCAGCCGGTGTCGGGGACGGCGTCGAGCTTGTCATGGCAGAACGTGGTGACGCCAAACTCGGCGGGCAGCCCCCAATGCTGGACAATATGCAAGCCTACCAGCGCGTGGTAGCCGTCCATGACTTCCTGGAGCAACTCGGGCGAGTCGAGCAGGGCGCGTGTTGAAGAGACGCGGTTGTTGCTGACGATGTCGAAGATGAGGAGTTTGCCGATGTCGTGGACGAGCCCGGCGACGAAGAATACGTCGGAGTGCGGTTCGGCGAGCATGGACGCGATGTCGCTGGCGCAATAGGCTGTTCCTAGGGCGTGCCGCCAGAGATTCTGCATGACGGCCTGGTTCTGCGGGTTTTTGTTGGTGTAGAGTTGGCTGGCAACGATGGCCTGCACGGAACTGGCGACGGTTTTCATGCCAAGCCTGGCGCAGGCGGCCGACAGGTCGGCGATCTCGCTCAGCCCGCTGTAGTAGGCGCTGTTGGCCAGTTGCAGGACTTTCAGGGCGATCACCTGGTCTTGGCCGATGACTTCTGCGAGGTCGGACGCGGATGAGTCGGGGTCTTGGACGAGGCTCATGATGCGGTGGGCAATTTGGGGCAGTACGGGAAGGCGCTCGACGTTTTCGGGGAGCTTCTGGAGCAGGTCGCCGCCGATGCTGTTTTGTGCGATGGCTTGGCGCATGTCGGCCAGCATGGCAATCGCATTGGCTTCGTAGACGCCGTTGCGGAACTTGACGACGACGGGGTTGAGGCACGTCTTGCATGCGGCAAACGCGGCTCGGCCGCCGGGCTTGCGGATCATTTCCGAGGTAGCCGAGCAAAAGGGGCAAATAAACATGCTGTCATTCCTATGGCGGCTAAGAAGCCGCTTTCAGCCTATTGGGTCATGGCCAGGATGCGGGGCAGTGGTCGCATGCTGAACGTCCGCGGGGTGTGGCGCAAAACTTCCTCGAACGTGGTCCATCCGCGTATGACCTTGGCGATTCCGTCTTCGCGCATGCCCATCAGGCCCGCGGATTCGACGCAGATTTGGCGAATGGCGTGTGAGGTTTTCTTCTGGAGGATGGCGTCTTTGACTTCCTCGTTCAGTATCAGCAGTTCGTAGGCGCCGATCCGGCCAAAGTAGCCGGTGTAATTGCACCGCTTGCAGCCGCACCCTTTCTTGAGGTCGAAATCTCTGACCTGCTGCATCGTGAGGCCGACCGCCTCCAACTCCTGCAGCGAGGGCAGATAGGCCATTTTGCAGTGGTCGCAGATCCGACGCAGCAACCGCTGGGCGACAACCGAGATCACGGTCGATGAGATCAGGAACGTCTCGATGTCCATGTCGATGAGGCGGAGAAGGCCGCCGATCGTGTCTTCGGTATGAAACGTGGAGTAGACCTTGTGCCCGGTGAGCGCTGCCTGAATGGCGGTTTGGGCGGTGATCTTGTCGCGTATTTCGCCGAGTACAATGATGTCGGGGTCCTGGCGCACCATTTCTTTGAGCGTGGCCGCGAAGGTCCTGCCGACTTTTTCGTAGATGCTGCACTGAATGAGACCGTCGATGGTGAACTCGACGGGGTCTTCGGCGGTGATGATTTTGATGTCGACGGAATTGCAGTAATTGAGGCTGCTGTAAAGCGTGGTGGTCTTGCCGGAACCCGTGGGACCTGTGATGAGGACGACGCCCGTAGGCAAATCGAGGACTTCGCGGCGGTACCGGTCCATCATGCTGGGATTCATGCCCAGCTCTTCGATGTGCATGAGGCCCGTTTGCCGGTTGAGTATTCTCAGCACCACGCATTCGCCGTGCACCGTCACGTAGGACGACAGCCGCAGGTCGTAGTCCTTGTTGTTGAGGGTATACATGATCCTTCCGCCCTGGTGGCGCTGGTGTTCGGTGGTGTTGCATTCGGCGAGGATCTTCAGGCGCGAGACGATTCGCGGGAGCATGTCCTTTGGCAGGTCGGTCTTGTATACGAGGACGCCGTCGATCCGGAACCGGACGCGGATGATGTCGGACATTGGCTCGATGTGGATGTCGCTGGCCCGTTCTTCGATGGCGGTGGCGATGGTATGGTCGATCAACTGGACAATGGAGTCGGCCCGGCTCTCGAGTTGGATGTCGCGCCCCCGGGTGTCATAACGATAGTGTCTGTATTCTTCTATCGTCTGCATGACGGCGTCTTCGGGTCCGAGTGCGAGGTTGAACCCTTCCTTGTAGAGTTCGGAGACGGCCTCGATGGTCTGCTCGTTCTTGAGGTCCGTGACGACGACGGTCACTTTTCCTTCGTCGCTGCGGCTGAACGGTACAAAGCTCAGGCGGGTCAGGTAGTCGGGCGAAACCCCGCTGAAGACGGTGGGATCCACCATGTTGAACGCGGGTTCGATGTACGGCGCGCCGGCCTGGTGGGCCAGGTTCTGGAGGAGAGCGCGGCGGGTTAGCGCGCCCTGTTCTACTAGCGCATCGCCAATCCGCATTTCGCGGCTCTGCTGGAGGGCGACGGCCTGTTGGATGTTCTCGGGCGTCACGAGGTCCTGTTCGAGCAGGATGTCGCCCAGGCGCAGACCGTGGCCGTGCTTGCTGAGAGCGTCGGCGATGTTTTGTTTGGTGGCATAGCCCAGTTCGATCAGGACTGCCCCCAACTGCTTGGGCTGCTCGAGGTACTTCTGGATCCGGACGGCCCGCTTCAACTGATCGTCCGTAATCACCCTGTCGTGGACTAATGCCTCGCCCAATAATGAAGTCACGGGAGTACGCGCCTCGCCCTGGATGCCTCAACCAACGGCTCGAATACGAGCATCTTATAACCAATCCGGTGGTTTGCGCAAGATAAGCGGGGAAAAAAGGTGCGCACGGGCCGAGGGGGAGGCGACCCGTGCGCCAGGGGAGGAGGATGTTTTGAAACTCTTGGGGAGGAGTTTCTATCTACTCAGAAAACGGTGCAGGGGGCCGGTAGGTTGACAGGTGAAGTTTACACAGATTTTTCGCTTTTTATACTGGCGAATGGGGAGTCATTTTGCCATAATGGGGTTCCGTAATGCGGATTGTTGGAACTTGTAAAATCTGGTCAAGGGGTGGAACTGCCGATGGGGAAAACCGGCGTGACGGCTCCCGCGCGGGGGGCTGGGGTGGGTAATGCGCAGTACCGGTTTGCGGTGTGGGTGCTGGGGTTGTCGGTATTGTTTGCAGCCACGCTCGAGGTGTTGGGGGTCACCCTGTCGCTTCTGGGCCTGTTAGGCTACCTGACTCAGGTCTTTCTGACGTTCTTGGCCATAGGCCTGCTTTGCTGGTCGTCGCTTTTTGTAGCGGACCGGGTGCGGACGCGTTCGGCGGTGACGTGGCTGCTGGTATCGGGGGCGTGCCTGTTGCTGGTGAGCCAGGGCTTGCGTCTGGCGGATCCGCTTGTTTCTCCGGCGCTGACGAGTTCTTGGCAGATGGTGCTCCGGCTGGTTTGCGAGGTGTCGTTCGTTGTGGGCGGGATAGGCTCGCTGTTCGGCCTTTACCTTTCGGTGCTGGAGACGGACCGGGTCAAGTTGCGGCTTCAACGCGACGGGGAAAGGCTGAGCCGGGAGATTGACGAGCGGCGCCGGATCGAGCATGCCCTCCGCGAAAGCGAGGTGAAGTACCGGACGCTGGTTGAGGCGTTTCCGCACGCGGTCGTAATCGTGCGGGAGGACCGGATCGTTTTTGCCAACCCGACGGCGGCGCGGATGCTGCGGCTGGAATCGCCGCAAAACCTGATTGGCGCCGACCCGATGCAGTTTGTCGTTCCCGGCGATCGGGAGCGGCTGATGGGGTATATGCGGGGGCGGTTCAGCGTGGGCCGCGAGGTTCCGGAGACCTACGAGATCACGCTCATCCGCACCACGGGCGCCCGGTTCCCGGCGATGCTGAACGTGGGCATGATTCCGTTTATGAACAGCCTCGCCAGCCAGATGGTGGTGGTGGATCTCACCGACCAGAAGTTGGCCGAGGAGGCCCTGCAGCAGGCTTACGCCGCCGTCGAGATCCGCGTCCAGGAACGCACCGCCAGCCTGATGGAAGCCAACCTGCGGCTTACCGAAGAAATCGCCGAGAGGAAACGGACCGAGGAATCGTTGCGGCAGAGCCAGGCACAGTTGGCGGACGCCCAGCGGATCGGCCGGATGGGTAACTGGGTGCAGGATTTTGTGACGCGCGAGTTGACGTGGTCGGACGAGATCTACCGGATTTTCGGAATCGAGCCGCAGCAATTCGATGGCACCCAGCGGTCTTTTTTCGAGCGGGTCCATCCGGACGACCGCCAGGCTATTGTCGAACTCGCCAAGCGGGTGTACCGCGGAGAGGAGCCGTACGATTTCGAGCACCGGATTGTGCTGCCGGATGGAACCGAGCGGGTCGTGCACGAGCACGCCGAGATGGTGGTGGACGACAACGGGCGCCCGCTCAAACTCGTGGGCACGGTGCAGGACATCACCGAGCGCAAGCGGGCGCAGCAAATCGTCGAAGAACACCGGCTGAGGCTGATCGAGGCGTCGAAAATGTCGGCGCTGGGCGAGATGGCCGCGAGCATCGCGCACGAGATCAACAACCCGCTCAACATCATCTCGGGCTCCGCGGAACAGCTCCAGCGCGTCCTCGAGTCGCCGGAACTGGGGCCGGAAATCGCGCCGCGGCTGGCGGAGTCGATGATGCGGCACGTGTTCCGGATCAAGAAGATCGTGCACGGCCTGCGCAATTTCACCCGCGACAGTTCCCAGGACCCGTTCCAGGAGGCGCGGCTCAAGGCCGTTATTGAAGACACAATAGTTCTGTGCCAGGACCGGTTTCGGTCGCACGGGATTGCGCTGGCGGTGGCGGACGTGCCGGACGACCTGCTGGTCGAGTGCCGGCCGACGCAACTGATGGAAGTGCTGGTCAACCTTTTGAATAATGCGCTGCACGCCGTCGAGGAGGGCAGCGTCCGCAACGTGGCGGTGACCGCGGAGGAATTGGGCGAGTCGGTCGAGGTAGGCGTTACGGACAGCGGGCCGGGCGTCGACCCTGCAATCGAGGATAAGCTGTTCGAGCCGCTGGTGACCACCAAGCAGCCGGGAAAAGGGACTGGGCTCGGGCTGAGCATCTCCAAGCGCATCGTCGAAAGCCATCACGGGACAATTTCGTACGCGCGCGTCGACGGCCAGACGCAGTTCAAGATCTGCCTGCCCAAACGTCAGGCCCGCCAAGCCCAAGGCACCACAGCGTAAGAATGGTGGACGCTGAAGCTGTAAAAAACACTGCAGAGAATGTAGGTCCGAATTCCGATTCGGACTAATAAGCCATAAGCCCGATCCCATTCGGAGATGGGACCTACAGCCAGCCTCCTGAACTCATCGGCAAGAGCATGGCTACTGCGGGGCGAATTTTTCCAGGAAGAAATCGCGGTAGACGCCGGCGCTGGTGCGTTGGATGGCGCGGCGGATTCCGATGAATCCGGCCAGCAGGCACAGGGGGAAGGCGGCAAGCACAACTCGAAAGAGTGACGCATCAACGATGGCGGGCTGATCGTGGATCGGGGTGCTTAGCGTCATCATCGTTAGGGAGGAAATCGCAAACAGGAACATGTTGACCTGTGCCGCCCATCGGCCCAGCCGCACCTGCAAAGCCGCCGCCAGACATCCCGCGTCCGCTGCAAGCAAGACGGCGCCCGCGATGATGAAGGGCGACCGGCCGGGTGTCGCGACAAGCGTCATGAGGCCGATGGCCGGCATGGTGAGCGCGGTGGCGGCGGTGGCGTAGAGGAGCGCGCCGAGGGCGATCCGGCTGGGGGTGAGCGGGAGGAGGCGGAGGACTCGCATCTGTTCGGCGATGAACCGGCCGGCCGTTATGAATATGGTAAACGTGCAAATGCCCGCCAGCATCGAGTCCATCGCAAAATGGTCGAACATCTTGTCGGTTCGCGCGGGGAAGTCAACGGCGCTGGCGAGGACGCCCAGAACGAGAAACAGGAGGTACGAGGCGCCGATGGTGCGCATCGCTACCGAGAAGGTGAAGCTGCCCAGCGATTGCGGCGTGTTTGGCACTTTGGGCCATGCAGGAACAGGCTCTTTTATGGGATTGGCCAGGGCAAGCCGGGGGGCGCGGGCGTAGGAGATGGCGATCAAAGACAGGATCGGCGTCAGGAACAGAAGCCAGGAGAGAGCGCCGAACGCGGCGGCGCCAAATCGCAGGATCGCCGCGTAATGGATCAGCGCCATGGGGACTGTCACCGCGTAGCCAAGCGAGGCCAGCCTGGGTGACACGTAGTGCAAGGACCGCCCGCTCACCAACAACAACAGCGCCGGTATGGCCAGCGCCGTAAAAAACATCCGCCACGCCACCATGAACATAAACGCACGCCAGGGGGTAGGGTCGATGTTCAGGAAGAAGGCCGTCAGGATAACCGGCACGCCGCAAACAATCGACGGGGCTATGATCGCCTGCCGCAGCCAGATTCTGCGCCCGCGCTTGGCCGATGCAGTCGGCAGCACCGTGTACAACCGGTACACAGACTTCTCGATCTGGGCAAGCAGGTTGCCCGCCGCAAACCCGAGAAGTGGCAGCCCGACGGCCATAATAAGCACACCCACGAGTATGCCGAGGTTCTCGTGTTTGAGGACGTCCGGGGAAAGCGGCAGGAGGTAGTACAGCGCGCGCCGAACATCTTGTTCGTTAAACGGAATCAGGAAAAAGCACGACATGAACAGGCCAACGGCCAGAAACCCGATGTACAGCCACCACAACCGCCGCAACGCATCGCGGCGGATGTGGTCATTTAGTCTGGTCAGTTCCGGCATTTTAGCGTTCCTCCTCCATTGTCCAAAGAACTCCGGACCCCTTGTAGGCGGTTTCTTGGAGGAGGGCGTTGCGGAGTAGGGCAGTTGCGGCCGCGAAACATAGCGTGGCGATGATTGCGAGCAGCGCCAAGAGCAAAGGACCGGGGTCGTCCATAGAGGAGGAAAACTGAGCGATAAGGACGGCGCTGACGGCGACGATCGCATAGCCGGCCACAAGGTAAAAAAACGTAATAAGACCCCTAGCCATAACGATCGAGGCGAGGTGCCAGCCTGACAGTGGCAGAGATCGCATTAATCGACCGCGGCTTAGCGTGTGGGCACCTGACGCGCCAAAACCGACCATTACAATCAGGCCGGCAAGTGCGGAAAATGTTTGACCCAGGTCTTCTCTTGAGCCGAAGAAAATGAGAAGCCAAAAGGGTAAGGCGGAATACCACAGCGGCTCCAAAAGGAGCATGGTCCACAATGAGTGGAGTCGGGGCCGGCGTGGCGGGGTCGATGCCCGCCTGCCCCAGTCCAGCCGCAATTCTTTGCGGCGCGGCCGCGCCGGCATCACAAGGCGCGGCGCGTGGAAGTAGGAGATCGCGATAACAAAGAGGCTTGTGGCAAGAATGACCAACAGCAGCCACGTGGGAGGTTCTTTGTAATCATGTTCAAATCGGTAGGAATGGATCAGTGTCAGCATAATCAAAAGCAGAAAAGCAGGTCCGTTGTTTACGGGTGCCCGTCTCAAATACAGAGTCCTCACCGCGGGCAGGGTCAGTGCAACCGCCATGGCGGAAAGGTGGAGTGGGCTCAGTATCCAGCCGAAACGGCTGTCCGGCCTGAAGATGGCCAGTACCACCGCCAACAGCCCGATTAAGGCGTAATATAGCGTCGGCGCCACCGCGACGTATCGCACCCAAATAAGGCGGCCGCGCATCGCGCGGGACACCGGCAGCACCACCAGAAGAGCGTTCGCCCGAGGCTGTCCAAGGACAAAGAAGCCTCCCGTAGCGTAAACCAAAAGCGCGGCCAGAACGGGATTAAACAAATCCCATGTTTCTGCTGTCTCAAAAAATGGCGAACGACCCAACAAGGCGATAGCTACCCCTCCCACCGTCAAAGGAAGCCATCCCCGCCGCACGGAATCTTCCAGCAAATGCCGCCACAAGCCTCGCATCTCGCGGTTATCGGCAGTGGTTATGGGTGATGACATGGCGTTATCCCCCGCTCATCGCCTGGAGGGGCGGTTTGCGGTATTGGTAGGCGGTTTCGTAGAGGAGGACTTCGCGAAGGAGGAGTGCGCCTGCATTCATATGATGCCCCCCCTTGCGGTCAGTTCCTGCACTTCATGCACGTAGCGCCAGTCAAGACGGGGGCGGAGCAGGGCGTAGCGCAGGAGAAAGAATGCGGCGATTGCGCTTCCGGCTGCGGCGGTTACTGGCACGCTTGGCAAGGCGATAAGATTTGAAAGGCCCGTGACAAGCTTCGAGTCCTCAAATATGGCCACAAGAATTATAGACGGGTATAAGAGCAAAGCACATAGCCACCACATCTTCCATTGTCCAAGAAAGACCATGAAGAAGGGCAGGAAGGCCGCTGCGGACATCCACAACAGCAGAAAGTTGAGAGGCAGCCCAGGCAGACGTTGGCCTCCCCCAAGTAACGTAAAAAGCCCAACCAGAAGAGCTTGAAGCAGCGTGCCTCCTACCCCTCCCGCCATTACGGCGCCGGACAGCCGGGTGCGGCTTAACGGTAGAGAGCGCAGGAGGCGCAATGACGGATAGATCAGATAAGTCATCTGGAGAAAGCTGAAGAAACACGGTATCGCGGCGGTCAATAGTAAAGAGCCGGTTGATACAAAATCCCAGATCCTCATGAGCAGGAGTAATTCCAGGATGATGACAGTACCGGCAAGGGGAGGGACCACAAAGGCAGTAAGGAAGAGTTTCCGCCGCACGTGGGTTAAGGGAACCGCCTCCGCTGGCGACGGCTGATCG
>JAPLKX010000231.1 GCA_026387845.1 Candidatus Hydrogenedentota bacterium
AGGCTCAACGCGGTCAGGGCCGATACCAGCACCGTGAGTCGGAACAACTCGCCGTGCTCCGCTTCCTTGAACAGAAACCCGGCGAGGTCGTCGGAGAAGTAAAACAGCAAGGCGATGGTCGGGACGAACATGGCCAGCAGGAAAATCAGGCTGGTGTTGTAGAACCGCCGTTGTTCGTTGCGCGTGTCGTAGTGGAAATAGTATCTGACAACGGAGCTTTGGAGGCCCAGGTTGAGGAACGGGTTCAAAAAAAGGATAGTCGTCATGCAAAGGTCGTAGAGGGTGTATTGGGCATCGAGCATCCTGGTGATGATCGGCAGGAGCAGCAACATGGCTCCGCGGCTGGTGACCAGCCCGGCCATATAAATTGCCGTGTGCCACAGCGTCCGGCCGGTCCGGCCTTTTCGAGAAGGAGGAGCAACCTCTGGGGCCGGTTCGCTGCCGACAACTTCTTGAATGGTCATAAGTAGAGCAACTATTCTGGTTTGCGCATGCTCGCCTCGTAAGAGCCTGCGGCAATATGGGTTCAAGAATAGGCGATGTGCCCACGTATTTCCAAGTTTTCACCGACGGCAGCGGCCATCTGTTGATCTGTGTTCTTGACGCAGGTTATTCTACATTTGGTTGCCGACCGTTCCCAGACAGAACGAGATCAATGCTAAAAGATTTGTATTTTCGACACCTGATGCGGCACGCGGCTGCGCGCGCCGCAAGTACGCCCGTTAAACAGGCAGTTGACGCAGTCGCGGGCCGGGCCGTCACGTCGGCGCTTGTGCGGGCATTACGCGAGGCGGCGTCGGGCGATTTCTCATCCGAAGAACAGGCTTGCATCTGTCGTATCGAGGCAATTCGGACGGCCTTCCGCAGAAGCACCGCAACAGTGCGTCAACCGGATTGGGGTTCGAAGCCGGGCGCGGGCGCGGAACCCGCTACAATCACGCGGGAGGTGGGGGAACTATATCGATCCACGTCGAAATCCAAATTGTGGGCGGGATTGCTCATGAAGCTCATGCGCGAGTGCCGCCCCCAAGCATGTCTGGAGTTGGGAACCTGCCTCGGGATCAGCGCCTGCTATCAGGCAGCAGGCCTCCATCTCAACGGAAGCGGCCGCTTGCTGACTCTCGAGGGCGCGCCTGAGTTCGCAGCAATCGCCAAGAAAAACTTCAGCCAACTGGGCTTATCGAATGTGCAGGTCGTGACGGGGCCCTTCCAGCGGACGCTCGAAGGCGCGCTGGCGGATCTGGGCCCGATTGATTATGCCTTTATAGACGGCCATCACCAGGAGATGCCCACCTTGGACTATTTTGGGAAGATCTGCGCGCAGGCGAACCCCGGTGCGGTGTTTGTATTCGACGACATTAACTGGTCAGACGGGATGAAACGGGCCTGGCGCACCATCACGCAGACGCGCAATGTGAGACATGCAATGGACCTGCACGCGCTGGGCATCTGCGTTTATGGCGTGCCATAGCGCGGCGGGACGGGTATGGCCTAGCAACGCACGGCTGTGCTTCAGCGGCTCGAAGATCAACTTTGCGGCTGGCGTGCCAGGCGCGTTTGGATCTTGGTCCACCAGTATGGGTTTAAGAATAGGCGATGTGGCCACTTATTTCCAAGTTTCCACGGGCGGCGGCGACGATCCTGCTGATCTGCTCGAGTGGGCTGTTTCCGAGGGCTGATGCGGCGCCAGCCGCTGCCCCCGATCTGGCCGGCCTACTTGATCAACTCCTGCCGGACCACCGCATCCAGCAGAATTCCCTTATCTCAGCCACGGGCGGGCGGGCCGCGCCCGCCGAACTGCTCGGCTACGACGTTAGGGCGGGCGGGGAGCGGCTAGCCGGCAAACCATTGTCGTATGCCGAAGGAAACCTCTTGACGTTTGACCTATACTGGATTCCGCAGGAGGCGCCGCGCGAAAAGTTGTCCGTGGTGTTGCGGATTTCGGGCAGCGGGCCCACGCTCGGAGAGGTCTACCCGATTGACACGACCGGCTGGCAGATCGGCGTCGTCAGCCGCCAAGGGATCGAGTTCAGCCACGTCCGGGGTTGGTACTCCGGAAAAGGGGCGCTGACGGTGGCGTTGCGGGCGAACGGGGCCGGGCCCGAATATGTGTTGTACACCGCGCCGATCATCATCCGGACTTCCAATTTCCCCTCGAAAATCGACCCGTCAAAACTCCGCGGGCTGTTTGGCAATGATCTTGTGCCCCTCAACTCGGCGTTCCGGATTGGCGACGGCGCATCGACCAGCGTTGTGCCGCCCGCCGGCGAGGCCAAGTACCGGGCGCTGGTGATCGTCTCCGCGACCGGCTACGACGGCGAACCGGTTGCCGGCGAACCCGTGTGCCGCGTAAAGGCCGCGGACTGCCTCGATGCGACACTGAAGACGGGCACGGATACGGCCCCCGGCGAGCCGGCCCGGTATGATCAGATTGGCGGCAACAAGTTGCCTGCAAAGGTATTCTCGCAAGATGCGAAATCCATGGATTACGTGACGGTCCTGAATTTCGACAAGCCATGCCGGCCGCACCAAATCGTGTTCCAGTATCTCAAGAACAAAGGCGTCATTGACGTGAAGGAAGTGGCGCTCTTGAAATCCAATGAATCCAACTAGCTCGACGTTGCCGATCCCCTTGAGGCGCTACCTCGATAATCTCGAGTTGTCGCTCGTGCTGGCCATGGCGGTAGCGCTTCCGTGGGACCTGTTCCAGCGGGTCCCGCCGTTCGAAGTGACGGTCACCAAAGCGGCGGGCGCGGTTCTGGTGCTCGTGGTGGCGGCGCGGATGCTGATCGAGCGGCGCCGCAGGGCGCCCAGAACCGGCATCGAGGCGCCGATACTGCTTCTGCTCGGCGTCATCGGCCTTGCTTCGCTGGCTTCGGAAGACCGCGCTGCGTCCTTTACCCAACTGACTGTTTACGCCAGTTACTTCCTGATTTATTGTGCGGTGGCGGCTGTGGTGTCTTCCGCGGGTCGCGCCAGGCTGGTTTCTGCGGCGTTCGTGGCCTCTTCGGCGGGTGTAGGCGCGCTCGCACTTGCATGCAGGCTGGGTTTGGCAACTCCCACGCTCGTAGACACCACACGCATCACGGGCCGGTGGACGACCCAGGACGCCTGGTTCGACCTGACCAGCCGGATGGCCCCTGCCAGCTCCGATTTTAACCAGGGCGCACTCCCGTTGCTGGCGGCGTTTTGCCTGGCGTTATTCCTGTTCGTCGCCGGGAAGAAAGAGCGAGCGTGGCCGGGCCTTTTAGCGGGGCTTCTCGCGCTCGCCGGCATAATCATCGCCCTTTCGCGCAGTTCGATGCTGCTGGCGCTTGGCCTGGGGGCGGCTTTTGTCCTGTTGGAGTGGCGACACGGCGCGCGGCGGGCCGCAGCGGGATTCGCAGTATCGGCGGCCGTCGCCGTGGCGGTGCTGATAGCGCTGATGGGGCCGACGGGAGTGCTGCAACGAATAACGAAACTGGCCGGCGAACGCGACAGATCGTTTGAGTCCCGGATCGCCGCGTTCGAGGCGGGGGTGGCGCTGCTTCCCGACTACTGGATCACGGGCACGGGGCCGGGCGCATCCGACGCCGTGATTGCGAAATCGGCCTACGGCCCGCGCGTCGCCGGCATCACGATCCACAGCGTCCCATTCAAATTGCTTCTCGAGACGGGCGTGGCGGGTTTGGCAGCGCTGCTGTGGTTATACTGGCGGGCGTTGCGGTTGCACCTCCGCGGCCTGAAAAACGACTGCGAACGACTGCGAACGCACAGCGCGGCGTTTCTGGCGCTCGGGGTGACGGTGTTCCTGATCACGCTGGTGCAGCCGTTCATGGCGCTGGCCCTGTTTCCGTTCCTGCTGGGCGTGGCGGCGGGGCCGTTGTCGGCACGGGGGCCGAGCGCCGAACCCGATGCGCCGGGCCAGATCTGGCGTATCGTGCCGGCGGCGTTTGTCGCCGGGGTGGTGATTGGCAACGCGGCCGATTTTTACAGGACCGTCGAGCGGGTCAGGCCGTTTGCAGAGACGCTCGTCACCGCGGCGCTCGCCGAACAGTCGGGCGACTGGGCCGCGGCACAATCGGCCTACGCGGCCGCGGGCGACATTCTTAAAAACGATGGTCAGGTCCCGCTGCATGAGATGAGGTATTACGGTCCGGCGGCCGAGGTGCTCGACGTGGCATATGCCTACCAGCGGATGGGTGTCCGTTACCGGAGGCTGAACCCGTTGGCGGCGCTGTGTTACGGGCAGGGCCGATTGGAGGCGGCACAAGGCTATGCGCCGCTGGCGGTGGTGCGGCTGAATGCCGCGGCCGAGTTTGAACCCCGTTTTGCGCAGGCCCACTTTACCGCCGCCGAAATCTTGTGGGACTTGGGCGCCTATGGAAAGGCCCTGGATCATTATGCCAAGGCACGAAGCCTGGAAACGGTCCGGGAGAACGCCGAGTTCAGACAGTTTGTGGCGCCGATGGATGCGTTTATCGCCGAAACCAAAACCAGTTCGGATACCGGCGACCGGCTGCGGCGCGCCCAGTTCCTGCGCAGGCGCGCAAGATGGCCTGAGGCGGTGGAAGAGTACGCCGGGGTGGTGGAACGCGAGCCGGATTGCCCCGAAGCCCTGTTCAACCTCGGCGTGCAGAGCAAGCTTCAACGGAAGGAAGAACAAGCACGTGATTTTTTCACCCGCGCCCTTTCCGCTTCACCGCGCCATTACGAGACGGTGCGCGAATTGGCGGCTCCGCAGCCCGCGGACTCCGGGTTATGATTCAGGCAGCGGGGCGGCGTCGAGGGCAGGTGATTGCTCGATGCTCAGCCTCAAGATTCTCAGGGTGAATCCCATCGTCAGATAGGTTGCCATCAGGCCGGCTGCGTACGAGGGCTGCATGCAGAACAGGCCCATCGTGCCCGCATACCCGATGAAAAGGGCCGCGCCAATACTGCGGAGTTTTGGATCTATATGGCGGGCACTCTTCACGAAATGCCGGATAAACAGCGCGTGCAGGCCGAAGAATATCAATAATCCGATCGCGCCGGTCTGGTAGAGGACGTCGATGAAGATGTTGTGCGTGGTGCCTTCCTGGCCAAGCATTTCACCGGTGCTGGTAACGGCAAAATACACCAACTGGTGGCCCAGACCGGTTCCAATGACGGGCTTCTGCGCGTATTCGCGGAGGGCCGTGGCATAGGCGGCGGTCCTCGCGTCCTGCTGGTACGTTTGCTGTCTTGCGCGCCTCATCTGCCAGACGTAATCGCTCGTTTCCGCAAACACGCTGAACACAATTACGGCGCCCAGAACCACCACCAGCGCCACCGGCGCCGCACGAACCACAAGCCGGCCCTGCTTCACGTTTCTCATCAAACCCACTACCACAAGCGTCATCGGAGGGACACCGAGCGCCAGCACTATCCCGTACCGCCAGCCGCTTAACAACATGAACGCCACCGCCGCCGCCCCAAACGGTATGGCGAGGAGTTTCTTGATCGGACTGGCCTTTGCCGCCACAAGCGCAACAACATACGCCAGCAAAAACGTGAGGGCGACAAGTTCGTTGTCGCCAAGGATGCGCGGGGAATCGACGTGCGACGTGAACGAGTGGTACAGCACGCCCGTCCTCATCCGGTTGAGGCCGAACAAGATGGCGCCCGCCCCGCCCACGGCAAACACGTAGGGAATCTTACGGAGCAGCGAGCCCTTGATAGGCAGGCCGACCGGAATCAGAACCGCAAGCATGTAGACGTAGATCCTGCGAAAATCGCCAATAGCGTCACGCAATTCCAGCCCATCCACGTAGACGCCGTTGGCCACTTCGACTACACCCCACGCAACGTTCAACAGAATCAGGCCTACGATGATCCTGTCTACCCGATCCCCTTCCAAAACAAGCTGGTTCTTCTGCCTCGCCGCCGTCCATAAGGCGTACGCCGCCACGCAGCCCACAAGGTAAACGGAAAAATCCGAACCGTAAATCCGAAAGTCGCCGACCATCAGCGGCATGTCATTTACGGGCACCGAAAACGCCAGAATGCACGTGTAAAACAGCATCGTGAGCGGCGCGCTGAATGGAAGCAGGATCAGACCCGCCACAACCGCCGTTGCGCCAAATAAAAGAAAATCGCTCGCAAACAACAGCCCGGCAAAAACAACCAGGGAAGACCCGATCAGGGCAGCCGACAAAAGCCCGCCCTTCAACCGCCGCGATGCGGGTTCTTTAAGGGTCTCAGGGGCTTGCGGCAGGTCGAGTCTCCTGTTGTGTCTGGATCAGAACGACGTCGAATATGTCCAGAACGAACGGCGTCTTTGATACAAACTCGAGCGAGGCGAGGTTGCGCGCGTCACTCGGCAGCGGGAGTATGGCGAGGTACATGTGCTTCTTGAATGGCTTGTTAAACACATCGGAATACTCGGCGTCCCATGATCCGATCACGGCAGCCTTTTCGTGGTTAACCGAACCGGGCGGGTAAAAGTCAAAATCGCCCCGGGCCGTGTCGACGCCGCTGCGCAGGTAGCACGTGTGGGTTTTCGCTCCCTCGCCCTTGGCAATGATTTCACACACCGGCTCGTTTTGCGGCGGCGACCCGTAGGATACCGCCGAAATCACGGCGATGGCCGTGGCGGGCCCGCGCGTTTCCGAAGGGACCGGGACCGTTTGCCGGGCGTTTCTACCCAGCCTGAAGCTGGTCGAGAGGTCGTGGTAATCGCCCGTAATGGCCGAACTGAGGTTGCGCGCAGATACCCGGCCCGGACGCAACGGCGGGGCCAGGTGAAGCGGAACCCGTTGCAGGGCCACCGGCGACGCTGACGCTCGCTGACGCGGAAACAGGCTCAGCACCAGCATGGAATCGCCCGTGATCATCGATACAATCGGGGCCAGCGCAAGTTCAAAACTCTGCTGATATACCGAGCCCGCTTCCCACGCGACGGCGTCGGGACCGGCTTTGACTTCTTCCGTTCTCGAGATTTGGCCGTCGTGGCTCGCCACCTTCAGTTCGAGCCCGCGTTTTTGACCGACTTCCGCCTCGGCCAGCCAGTAACAGGTCACCGTGAGGGGGAACATACTATCGAGAACGGGCCGCTCGCCGGAGACAGGCTCCCCGTTTTGTGCCAGGTCGACCCCAACAAGCCGCAGGGACAGCGGCTGCCAGTCCGGCGAGAATTCGGGGTAGGGCGCGGCAAACGACGGCGTAACCGAATCGAGAAGACGATTGATATCGAGCGATGTGAAGGCCGCGTCGGAAAAGGCCGCCTCACACACGATCAACAGGACCGCCGCAACGGCTGCTCGCCAGCGATGCCCCAAAAACTCCATCGAGCCGATCAACCAGCCGATCATTTGTTAATCTGCTCCAGCAACCGGCCGCCGATGATGGGCGCCGTCACCGCGCCCATCGCGAGAACAACTGCCAGGAACGTGTACGAAAGCACGATCAGCTTGCTTTTCATGGCCAGGTCATCTTTTACCGGCGAGAGATTGGACAGCCGGTTAAGCCCGACAGGATAGACCGTCTGATCCTCCATGCCATGAACGACACTCGCGGTTTCGGAAAGGATCGTCTGCGCCGTCGAGACGTTCTTGTAGATGGCGGTGGCCAGTTCCTCCTCGACGGTCAGCCGTTGCTGGGCGTATTCGTGCTGGGCGACTTCCGCCATGAGATCGTTTTGACGCTCCGTGACGCTGTCCATTTGGGCTTTAATCTTCAGGATCTCGGCCTGGGCGCCGGCCAGGTCGGCAGCGGCCCTGTTCTCGTCCGCACGCAGTCTCCAATAGACCTCATTGAGCTGCTGGGTGACCATGCCCTTGCCTTCCACCGAGGTTTTCTTCTCTTTCTGGGCATTGGATTCGAGTAGCCAGTACGCATCGTCCGACGGTGACCGGAACAGTTCAATAAGGGGTTTTTCGCCCACCAGTTTCTGCTCAATGGCCGCTAACTGCGCTTCTGCGGCGGCGGCCATACGCTCGCTGACGGCCTGTGCATGCAACAGTTCGTCCATCTCTTTGAACAACAGCCGCAACTCTTCCTTCTTGGAGGTCACATCGAATTGGGCTTTTTCTTTTTCCAGGGCCTGCCACAACTTATCCAAATTCTCTTTTCGAAGGTCAGCCTGCTTCTTAAGGACCGTGGACAGTTCGCCATACTGCATGAGGTTGGCGGTTTGAGCGGCTTTCATGGCTTTCTCGGCCCATATATCGACAACGGTGCGTGCCCGCTCCGGCACGACATCCCACACCCACAGCGTTATCAGCGGCGAATAATTGATAGGCCGTGTCGTCTGATCAACCACTCTTACCGAAGCCCGCAGCCAACTGGCAAAATCGTCAAATTCCGGCAACTCGTCCTCGGGAAAAACGTTGCTTTCCAGGACGGTTTGGTAGGTTTCGTAAAGGACAGTGCGCGAACTGACCAACTCCACATAGATTTTCGGGTTGTAGACCTCGGGCATGAGGTCTTTGACTTCGCTTCCCTGTTTGGGCGTGCTTGCAACCAAAACGACCTCGGCATAATACGAGCCCGGGGTAAAGAACACCAGCCGGACAACGGAAAACACCAAGGCCACCACCGCCACCAGAAGTAACACCCACCGTTTCTCATAGAGAGCCTTGAGGCAGGCCCGTGTCAGTTCATTCATACCAGAGCCCCTGTCTTAAACATTAACAACACACGGAGCGACACTGCCAATCGTTGGCCGACATTATACTTACACCGGCTGAAATTCACAACGAACTGCTCGCCGCCCAGCACCGTTTGCTTGACTGCTCGAAACACCGGTGCTACTATCGAGCGGACTTGTGGCAGCAAAAACTATTGTCAATCCAGCATCAAGGAGTGCTGCATGCTTCGCGTGGGTCTTGTTGGCTACGGCTATTGGGGCCCGAATCTGGCGCGCAACTTCAATTCCAATCCCGACTGCAACCTCGTGCGGATCTCCGACATCTCCGAGAAGCGCCGTAAGCTGGCCGCACAAACCTACCCACACGCCGAGGTGGTCGCCGACACCAACCTCGCAACTGCCACGGACCTCGACGTTATCGTGGTGACCACGCCGGTTTTCACGCATTACCAACTGGCGAAGGCCGCACTCGAAAACGGCAAGCACGTCTGGGTGGAAAAGCCCATGACGTCTAATACGGACCAGGCCAGAGAGCTCGTAAACCTGGCGGAATCCAAAGCGCTGACCCTGCTGGTTGACCACACGTTCCTGTTCACGGGCGCGGTTCAGAAAATGAAAACACTCGTGGACGAAGGGGTCCTGGGCGATCTCTACTATTATGACTCCGTGAGGATCAACCTTGGCATTTTCCAACATGACATCAATGTCATCTGGGACCTCGCACCTCATGATTTCTCCGTGATGGACCACCTCCTGGGCCCTTCGGCGCGGGCCGTTGCAGCGCACGGCTGCGGCCATTTCAACACCGGCCTCGAAGACGTCGCCTACATCACGGTCTTCTACGACAGCAACCTCCTGGCCCACCTCCACCTAAACTGGCTGTCGCCGGTAAAGATCCGCAGAACGGTCGTAGGCGGGTCAAAACGGATGCTGGTGTGGGACGACCTGAACCCCGAAGAACGCATCAAAATCTACGACAAAGGCATGGAAGTGACCACCCGCGAAGGCCTGTATCACGTACTGGCGACGCCCCGGGTCGGCCAGATGTACGCCCCGGTCGTGCCGGATGTCGAGGCGCTCAAAAACGAAGTCGAGTATTTCGTTAAGTGCATCCATACCCGCCAGAAACCAGTGAATTCCGGTGAGGCGGGGTTACGCATCGTCAGCCTGCTCGAAGCCACGGATAAGTCGCTCGCCGCGTCGGGCAAAATCATCAAAATGAACTGAAGGGCGACGCCGTGGAATCTTTCAACCGAATCGCGCCGGACGTTCTACTCGGCGCCGACGTCATAATCTCCGGTTTTGTCAACCTCTACGGCTGCCGGATCGGAGACCGAACCAAGATCGGCGCGTTTGTCGAGATCCAAAAAAACGCCAGCGTCGGCAGGGACTGCAAGATCTCGAGCCACACCTTTATCTGCGAGGGCGTCCACATCGGCGACGGTGTGTTTGTCGGCCACGGCGTTACGTTCATCAACGACAAGTACCCCGGCGCCGTCACGGCCGGCGGCAGCCTCCAGACCGAGGCCGACTGGGCCGTGGTCGAGACGCGCGTCCACGACGGCGCGTCGATCGGGTCGGGCTCGACCATTTTGTCCGGCGTAACCATTGGCGCGGGGGCCATGATCGGCGCGGGAAGCGTGGTGACCCGGTCCGTGCCCGACGGCGAAATCTGGGCCGGCAACCCCGCCCGGTTTTTCAGGAAGATAAACCCCGAATGAACGTGCCCTTTCTCGATCTGAAAGCGCAACACCGAACCGTCAAGGCCGAGGTCATGCCCTTATGGGAAGAAATCCTGGACAGCGCGGCCTTTGTCGGCGGCAAACACATCTCCGGATTCGAGCAGGAGTTTGCCCAGGCGTGCCGGGCCTTGCATTGCGTTGCCGTGGCCAACGGAACCGTGGCGCTCCAGTTCATTTTCCAGGCGCTCGGCCTCAAACCGGCCGACGAGGTGATCGTGCCGGTAAACACGTTCATCGCCACGGCCGAGGCGGTTTCAGCGGCCGGCGGTAAACCCGTATTCGTGGATGTGCTCCCCGACACCTACAACATCGACCCCGCCGGGCTTGAACCCGCCATCACATCCAAAACGCGCGGGATCGCCGCCGTACACCTCTACGGCCAGCCGGCCGACATGGACTCGGTGGCGGCCGTGGCGGGCGAGTTCGGACTGTGGGTGATCGAAGACGCGGCCCAGGCCCATCTCGCCGAGTACAAAGGCCGGCGGGCCGGATCGATGGGTATCGCGGCCGGCTTCTCGTTCTATCCCGGCAAAAACCTTGGGGCGTGCGGCGACGCCGGCGCCGTCACGACCAACGATCCCGAACTCGCAGAGATGCTCCGCAAACTGCGCAACCACGGTTCCGCGAAAAAGTATTACCACGACATCGAAGGGTACAATGGCCGGTGCGCGGCAGTTCAGGCCGCGGCGCTCCGCGTCAAACTCAAGTACCTGCCGCAGTGGAACGAAAAGCGCCGGCAGCACGCACGACATTACATCCACTTGCTCGGTGATGTGCCCGAGGTGGTCCTGCCCACAGTGCCCGAGGACTGCATGCCGATCTGGCACCTGTTCGTGGTGCAGGTCGGCAACCGCGACTCTGTTCAGCAAGCTCTGGCCGAAAAAGGCGTCGCCACCGCACTTCATTACCCCGTGCCGCTGCACCTTCAGCGGGCGTACGCTCACATGAACCTCGCCGAAGGCGCTTTCCCCGTGGCGGAAGCATGCGCCCGGCGGCTGTTGTCGCTGCCCATGTACCCCGAGTTAGACGACGGACAGATCGAATACGTCTGCCAGTGCCTCAAGGAAGCGGTGCGATAATCCTGTTCGATCACGCCCGGTTCAGCAGGCGATTGACCAGATCGATGTACACGCTTTTATGCTCGCTCCATCTGTACTTCTTGAGAAACTCCGCCGACGCGACTCGGTGCAGGCTCTCGCGCTTTTCGGGGTGGTGATAGAGGTCGAGGATCGCGGCAGCGAGTGAATCCACATTTTCCGCCTCGAAAAATCTCACCATCGACTCGTCAAAAAACCTCGCTATCGTTTCTGTCTTTGGGCTGATCGACGGGATGCCGACACTGACGTACTCGAGCAATTTCGTTGGCAGCATGGTTTCGGTGCCGGCGGATTTGCGCAGCGGGATCAACCCGGCGTCCGCGTCGTGGATCAGGCCCGGGATATCCTCGACGGGCACGAACCCGTCGCTGAACGTGACCATGCCCTGCAGATTCAATTCCTTGGCGAGTTCTATCAGCCGCTCGCGCTCCTCGCCGCCGCCGATGATGCGGAACTCCATGCGCGGGATCCGGCCGCGCAGTTTGTCGATCGCCTGGATGCCAATGTCGAGCCCGAGCCGGCGCGCCAGCGTCCCGTGGTACACCATCACGAACGGCTGGTCCGGGCCTTTGACGGGCTGGGGCGGGCGTGGCTGGAAAATCCGCTCGTCGGGCAGGTTCATCAACACGGTGACTTTGTCCGGCGCTATCCGGTCGCGCTTAACGAGGATGTCTTTGAAACATTCCTCGACAGTCAGCACGGCGGTTGCGAATTTCGCGGCGAGTTTTTCCTGGAGGAGCAACGCGCGAATTGCCCAGTGGCGCTCGTTGGTGTTGAACTTCTCCATGTAAATCTCGGGCATGAGGTCGTGCACATCGTGGATGATGGGCCGGCCCAACATTTTGGGCAGCCACGCCGCGAGCGCCAGAAAGTCCGGCATGTTGTTGATGTGGATAAGGTCGTACCGGCGCGGATGCAGCGTCAGGTGGATCGAAAGCATCAGGAAGAACAACAGGTAGTCGAAAATATACTCGGCGAACGAGTTGGGTTTTCTGCCGATGCTCGCCAGTTTCAGAACCTCGACGCCGCTGATCACCTCGCGATCCGGCTCGCCCGGCTGTCTTCTCGCCAAGAACCGCACCGTGTAGCCCTCGCCAATCAGCGCCTCCGCCTCCCGTTTCACGCGCGGATCTCGCCTGTAATTGGTATAAGCGGCCATCAGGACGTAAGGCATCAGGTCACCTTTGCTGCGTTTCGGGTAAGCGTGCCAGTTCGGATTGCAGGTCGCGCCGTGCAGCCTCGCCGAACTTCAACCTGCCCAGCACATCGATTATATGCGCGCGTGCCGCGGCGGGTCCAGCCGTGGCGAGCAAGTGGCGGGCGTAGGCCCTGTGCAGGCCGGGGTCGGGCGCGCTCATCAGCGAGGGTCTGAGCTTGCGTACGTCCTCGAAGAAGCCGTCCAGCCGGTTCAGTTCGATGGTGCAGGCCTGGTACCCGCCCCAGGCATCGAGGAGACCCGGATCGTTGTCAACCGCCGCCTTATAGGCTGCGCAGGCCTTTTCCGGATCACGCGCTCTGCCGTATGCGGCGCCAAGCCGCCAGTTGGTGTTGGCCAAGATGCTCCTGTACTTACCGGGGTCGCGCTTCATCGGGCTGATGGCGGTTTCCAGCGACTTTATATAGCCGTCAAAAGCGCCCGTTTTGATCGCCAACTGCTCATAAGAAGACCACAACTCGGCGTGGGGCGGGCAAAACCGCGCCGCGGCCTGAAACCTATCCTCCGCCGCCTGGAGATCTCCCCCCAGCACGTACGTCTGGCCGATGCGCGTGTGCAGGAGGCTCTTGTCCTCGCCGCCGGCCGCCAGCGCCTCGAGGTAGTGCGCCCGGCTTTGCTCGAGCAGATCGACCCGCTGCGCAGCGTCCCCTGTCGAGGCCGCCCGCATCAGGGCCGCCGTGCCCAGCACGTCAAGCGCCTGTGGGAGCGGCTTGCACAGGTCCAGCGCCGCGCTTGCATATTTCTCGGCCTGGTCGTTGTCGCCGCTGTTCACGAGCAATTGGGCGAGGTCAACGAGGGCCGGAAGATACTGGGGGTTCTTCAGAATCGCCCGTTGCAGGCACGGGCGTGAATCGCCGCCTTTTTGGTGTGCGGCGCCCACGGCGTGACCCAGCAGATAGCTGATTTCCCAGTTCCACGGGTCCAGTTTTTCGGCGCGCGCCAGCATGTTCTGCGCGTGTGGGACGTCGTCCCGGGCACTTTTCAGGAGCACGGCCGCCGTGAATACGCGCACCCCCAGCAGGCTGAACCAAGCTGCAAACAATGCCAGGCCCGCCGGCACGAGCACGTGCCGCCAACGCGCGGTTTTCGTTACGCCGATGCTTGTCGCGCGATCGAAAAGGCCGGCGGCCACGGCAAACAGCGCGCCCGACGCGGGGGTCTTCAGATTGAACCCGAACAGGCCGTCCACCCACCAGGCGAAGAAGAACGCGGCAAACATCAGGCCGAGGTGGCGGTCGGCGGTGTTTTGCGCCCGCCAAAAAAGTACTGTCGAGCCAATCAGCGTCACGGCTATCATGGCCAGGAAGATTGCCGCGGCGGGCACGCCGCCGGAAACCGCCGCGTAGAGGATTTCGCAGTGGGGGTGGTCGTTGATCATGTGGCGGCGAGCGAAATGCTCCTGCTCGAATGGCGTCCAAAACCGCGCGTTTTCGATCACATAGTTGCCGGGCCCATAACCCAGGATCGGTTCGGCGGCGATCATTTTGCAGGCGCTGAAGTACGAGTTGTAGCGGAGCAGCAGCGAGCCGTCGAGCGGCAAGCGCGCCCCTGAGAAGGCAAAAAAGCCAACCATCGCTACCGTTACCACCGCCATGAAAAGAAGCCGCCGAAAACGCAGGTCCCATCTCCGAATGGGACCGCTGCGACGTGTTGCCCAGTCCGAATCGGAATTCGGACCTACGGACTTGGCACTTTCTTTGCCCGCCAGCATCAGCAGAAGCAGGGCAAAAATTCCTGCCGAGACCGCCGCCAGAATGCCGGCTCGATGATGAGTCAACGCCAGGTGAATCACGAACACCGGCAGCAATGCCAGCGCCACGCGCGACTTTTCCGCCGCCGCCAGGTACGCCGCCAGCACCAACACCAGCACCAGCGTGTGGCCGGCATAATTGGAGTTGCCGAACGTTGACGCCAGATCTTTGGTTTCGGCCGGGTCGCTCAACGGCACGGGATTGAATCCCAGCCGCTGCATAAAACCGAACGCAGAAGCAATCGCCATTGAAATGCAGATGATCAAAAAAAGCCGACTCACCTGCACTCTGTCAGAATAAGCGCGGGATGCCGCCAAAAAAAGAACAAATAGTGAGACAAACCGCCCGATCTCAGCCAGGCCGTTGCCGGGGTACCGCGAGACCAGCCCCGCAACCGCGTTGATCGCGACAAAACCTGCCAGTACAGGAAACAGCAGGCCGGGGCGCGCCGCCGCCCCCTCGCGATCTCGCAGGGCCTGCCACAACAGCAACGCCGACAGTACCAGCGCCGACAACGGCATCAGCATGACTTTTACGTCAAGCCCCGGCTGCGGAGTCGCCGGGTAGACGGCCAGGATGAGCAACACCAGCGTTGCGGCCACAACCACGCGCATTGCGCGGGCGGGATCCAGCGTTTGGGTGCGTTTACGTTTAGGCGCCAATGCTGACCTCGTGCTGCATGAGAATGCGTGCATATTGTCAAAAGAACAAAAGTGAAGCAACTGCGGCCGGTTTTTAAAAATGGGTGGGAAACGCTATAGTTAGAACGGTGACAGGCATTTGCAGGGACATGGCTGATGAGCAGGCAGGAAAACATGGTGACATCAGGACCCCCAATTGAGGCGGCCGCCCGCGGGCAAAACGGCGCAGGTGCTGCCAAGGGATTTCGTGAAGTTTCGCAGGTTTCCCTGGCGTCAGTTGATTTTCTTCTTTGTTCGGGCATTATCGCGCTGGCGCTCCAGGTGCGGTTTTGGGGCGACGTGCCGGTGCAACACAAATTGCCGTACCTGCTGACGTTCCCCGGTCTTGTGGCGTGGCAGGTGTTTGCCGCGAAATTTTTTGGCCTATATGATTTCCGGCACAAGCTGATGGCGGTGGATCACGTGTTCGGCGCGTTGGGCGCGGCCGTATTCGGCGTGGCGCCCGGCTACATGTTCCTGGTGCTGTTCAGCCTGTACTACGCCCCGTGGTTCGAACTGTCGCGCCTGGTGACGCTGCTGGTGTTTGTGCTGACCGCGGCATGGTTTGCGGCGTCGCGGATCGCGCTGCTGGCATGGCTCCGGCTCCGGGGGCACGAGGTCCGGGTGGTGCTGGTGGGCCGGCTCGAAAAATGCCGCCAGTTGGCCGGCGATATCGTGGCGCACGCACCCCGCCTCGTGAAACTGGCCGGAATCGCCCCCATGGAGCAGGCCGCGGCCGGCGGCGATATTATCGGCCACACGGGCGAGTTGAACCAACTGGTGAGGCGCGAGCGGATCGACGAACTCGTCCTGGTCGGAGCCGACGTACCCCAGCACCAGTTGCGCGGCCTCCTCACCGAGTGCGAGCAGAGCAGAGCCGAAGTGTTCATCTATCCCGACCTCGACCTCGCCATACTCGCCCACACAAAAGTCACCAACATTGCCGGGCTCCCGCTGATCCCGCTCGAACCGTTCTTTGCCACAAGCCCGTACCGGTTCGTTAAGCGCCTCACCGATGTTGTGGCGGCATCTTTCCTGCTCGTCGTAACGCTCCCGCTGGCCGCACTCGCCGCACTCGCCATCAAGCTCGACTCGAGCGGCCCGGTCCTGTTCAGCCAGCCGCGCGTCGGCCTCAACGGCCGCGAGTTCCGCGTCTACAAGTTCCGCACCATGATCGTCAACGCCGAGGCGGGCAGCGGGCCCGTGCTGGCGACCCGGCAGGACCCCCGCGTCACGCGAGCCGGCAGGATCCTGCGGCGGTGGCGCATCGACGAGATACCGCAGTTCTGGAACGTGCTCCGGGGCGACATGAGCCTCGTCGGCCCGAGGCCCGAGCGGCGCGAGTTCGTCGACGAGTTCGTGAAAGAAACGCCCCTGTACGACAGGCGGTTTCTGGTTCGGCCGGGCATGACGGGCCTCGCGCAGGTCAATGGCCGGTACGATACCGACTACACCCACAAGATCCGCTACGACCTCATCTACATCAACAGCCTGTCTCTGGCCACGGATCTGCGCATCCTGGTGCTGACCGTCCGCGCGATCCTGGCGGGGTAAGGGGGCGCTTTGACGGAACAGACCCCATCCAGCGACCTCGGCAGGCACGGACGGAACATCTCTTGGCTGCTGATTGTCGACGGGGTCTGGAAAATCCCATCGGTTTTCTATTTTGCCTATATTTTCGAGAAGCTGACCAAAGCCGAGAACGAACTCTACACGCTGTTCATTTCGGTGCTGCCGATGGTGATGGTGATCAATGCCTTCGGATTTCAGGACGTCGTCAAACGGGAGGTCGCCAAACGGTGGGAGGCCGTCCACCGCCTGATGGGCTCGGCGCTGCTGGCTCAGTTTATCCTGTTTTCCGCGGGGACGGCGGCGACGTGGCTGATCGCGTTCGCCGTTGGCGTTTCGCCGGAGATGCGCCGGCTGGTCCTGCTGTGGCCGGTGGCCGGGTTTCTGGCGTCCGCGGTCGAGATGCACAACGCCCTGTTCGCCGCCCACGAACGGTTCCGAGAACTCAGCCTGATCACCGTGCTCACCAGGATGATCACCGTCGCCGGGGCGCTGGGCCTCCTGTACGCGGGCTGCCGGGTGAACGCGCTGGTGGCGTACGTCACGGGCGTGTACGTCATCCAGTTGGCGATGAGCTACACCGTGTTCCGCATCAAATGCGGCGGCTACCGGTTCAGCGCCTCCCTCGATGCGGTTCGCTACCTGTTTCGCGAAGGCTTGACCATGGCCGTCGGCCGGGTTGCCGCCACCAGTTATTACCAGCTCGACATGCCCGCAATACGCCTCTTCGGGAGCCAGGCCATGGCCATCGAGTACGCCGTCGGCCCCAGGTTCTTCGTCCTGCTGACCACCCTGCCCAACACGCTCGAAAGCATCTTTTTCCCGATCCTGAGCCGGAAAACGTCGCCCGGAAACGACGGTTCGGGTTTAGTTATCGAGCGCTTTGTAAAGCTGACTTGGCTGGTGGCCCTCCCAATGGCCGTCGGAATGACGATCGTCGGCGATGATATCGTGCGGACGCTGGCGGGCGAGCAATACCTTAACGGCGTGCCCGTGGTGGTGATGTTCACGTGGGTGGTCGCCCTGGCCATGCTCGACCGCGTGGCGGTCGTCTATTTGCGGGCGGCGGGCCGGCAAGGCGCCGTGATGTGGATCTACGCCGCGGCCCTGGCGGCCAAATCGGCCCTGTGCATCCCCGCCATCTGGTTCTGGGGCATCAACGGCATGCTCATCGTCAGCGTAGCATGCTCCGCAGCCATTACGCTCTATATTCTTGCCGCTATGCACGCACTGATACCCACCGTGCATCTGCGGACGGTGCTGGCGCTCGGACTGCGCCCCGCCGCAGCGGCATTGCTTATGGCAGGTGGGCTATGGGTGTGCGACATCTTGCATTTGTTCGCCGGCGTGTCTCATCCGGTCTTCATCACGGTGCCGCTGGGTGCAATCCTGTACGGCCTGTCGCTCGTGTTGCTCGGTGCGCTGGACGAGTTTGATTGGCAATTCCTGGCAAAGACACTCAAGATTGACCGCGCTCCCGCGAGCCCCGAGGCGAAAACATGATGCCCGGCTACCCGCGCGTCCTGATGCTGATCGATACCTACCCCGGTTCCGCTGTTTTGTCCGACTACAGCGGCGAGGCCAACCAACTGCGCGCGCTTTCCCCACGGCTGCAGGCGGCCGGCGTCGAGGTTCGGGTGCTGACATCGCATGTGGCGCGGCGCGACGCGGAGGACGAGGTGGACGGCGTTCGCGTAATTCGGCTGGCGGCGCCGGCAGGCTTGCGGCGGTCGGCGCGTTTTGCCCAGCGCATGCCGATGTGGTTGCTGCGCCACCGCAGGGAGTGGGACATCGTCCATATTCATAGCACGGCACGATCGGCGCTCGCGGCACTCGCGGCTACGCGCGTACTCGGCAAGAAAAGCCTGCTGAAGTTCACGCTCATGGGTTCCGACGACGCGATCACCGTGCGCGAGTCGAGGTTGAGCGGCATCAAGATGAGGCTGCTCCGCCTGGCCGACGCTTACGTCGCGCCGTCGACCGCGTTGGCCGAGTCGGTGTGGGC
>JAPLKX010000390.1 GCA_026387845.1 Candidatus Hydrogenedentota bacterium
CGTCCCTGCCGGGCAAGGTTGGGTCCGGCGGCCGATAACGGGCGAGGTCATCGGGTGTCTTGATGGGGTAGTCGATGGGTGCGTCGATGGGCCAGGACGAGGCGGTTTTTTTGTAGACGGTGCCCCATTCGTCTCTGTACACGCCTTCGCCGAGCACCTCGGGCTTGTACCCGCTGAACCCGCCGAACGGCAGCCACACCCCGTCGTGATCGAGCGCCATCGCGCAGCGCACGGCGTCCGGCCCGTTGTAACTGTCGGGGCGCCGGCCTGTCAGCGCCTCGTACATGGGCTGCTGAAACAGGAAATCAAACAGGGGCACGCGGTCGGGCTGACGCCGGGCCACCGCAGACAGAAAACGCTCGTAACGGCGCATTTAGGGCCTCCGTAGCGGTTATCCTACACAGGCCGAACAGCCTTGTAAAGCTTGCTGCCGTAGGCGCGGTCGTCTCGCCCGCGCCGTCAACGCCCCAAGCTACTCTCTAACTCATTCGTTCGTCGCATTATCTCATGGGGACTGGGCAAAAGACATGGCCTATCACCGCGTTGGCCCGCTTCTCTACGTCTATTGCTTGATGCTGGTGTCATTTCATTGTTATGGCGTAATTGCCAGGCGTGGGCCTCTGCCCCGTGCGGTAGTCTCGACTTATAAATGGGCAGGGCTACTCGTCATCGCTCTGCGGCTCCTCAACCGGATCTGTCCCTGAACGCGGTTTGGCAGGGTTCGGAAGCAAGGGCGGCTTCCACACCAAAAAACGAACCGGCTAGGTTCGGGCGGGGATGTCGACTTGGCGTTTTTCCCGCGCGGCTACGTAGGCGTATTCCATCAGTTCGGTGAGCTGGGTCCCTTCTTCGAGCCCGAACGGGATCGGGGCGCCGCGCAACACGCCATCAACCCAGATCTGGATGGTGCTGGGCAGCGCCTCCGGCAACGGATCCGGCGTCACCCAGTCTTTTGATTCCAGCTTCTTTGATTTGATCCGCACGCTCTCCTCATCGGGACCGCCCACCAGCAGGCTGCCTTCCGTGCCGGACAACTCGAGGCTGAACGGGCTGTTGGTGGACATGAAACTGGTCTCGGACACGCCGATGCACCCGCCCTCAAACTCGATCAACGACACGGCGTTGTCTTCGACCTCGTGGCCCGTCATGTAAGTGAAGGAAGACACGATCCGGACGGGCTTGCCGCCAAAATGCCGGTTCAGATACATGGGGTGTGCGCCAAGGTCCATCATCGCGCCGCCGCCGCACGTTTTCGGGTCCCAGAAATGCTTGGGCAGCCACCCGCCGCAACCGCCGTCGTGCGCGATCCGCGCCCGGACCAGCGTCACCGTCCCGAGCAACCCGTCGTCAACCGCCTTCTTCGCGTACCTGACCTCCGGCTTGGTGAGGTAGGGGAACGAGACGCAGAACTTGATCCCCGCGGCCTTGACGGCATCTGTAACCAAATTACACTCCGCCACCGTGAGCGCCATCACCTTTTCGGTAAAGATGTGCTTCCCGGCTTTTGCCGCCGCCACCATGATGTCGGCGTGCATGCTCGAGGGCGCGTCAATGACTACGCCATCCACGTCCTTGCGCTTCAACAGCGCGGCCAGATCGCCGACGAACTCGGCGTCGAGCTCCTTCGCCCACGTCTGGCCGCGAGCCGGCTCCTCGTCCCAGACGGTGGTGATTTTCACGTCCGGCATTTTGGCCAGACTTTTTGCGTACCCCTTAGCGTGCGCGTGCCACGCGCTCAGCATTGCCACATTCAGCATTTTCGACCCTCCAGGCGTGGTTTCAGCGGCCCTGGCGCCGGCAGAACCCAGAGCGGCCGCCGCGATTACGCCGCCGGTTTTTAAAAATGACCGTCGATCCATCGAACCGTCTCCTATTCTTTTTCCGTATACGTGCGGTTGTACTTGCCTTCCTCTGCAAACCCGCCCAATTCGAGCCGCATTTTACTCATCCGCGGGTAGCTTTCAAAAATCTCGCTGCCGCGCGCACGCGGGTCCTGTTGGTCTTCCAGCAGCTTCATAAGGCGTTTGCTCAACTGGGCCTCGATCTCCGCGTGTTCGGGCTTGCCGGCGAGGTTATCGAGGCAGCCGGGATCGGCCCGGACATCGAACAACTCCTCCTCGGGCCGCTTCCCGAACGAGTGGGCAAACAATTTGGGCATCTCGTCGCGGTGTTCGAGCATGTACGTTTTCGTGGGCGAATCGTCGATGTCGTAATAGCCCTCGGGATCGCCTGCGGGCCACCGGTCCGGCTTGAAGTTGCGGATGTACAGGTGCTGCGAAGTCCTAATGGCTCTGGACGGGTAGCCGAGGTCGTCGTACCGGGCGTGCGAGTGGCGTTCCCGGCCCGTCACAATAAAATCCGCCTTCTCGCTGCCCGCGCCCTCAAGGAAGCTGCGGCCAACCATGCCCGGCTCGAGGCCGACGCCCGCGGCATCCAGGAAAGTCGGCGCAAGATCCGCACAACTGATCAGGTCCTCCGATGTTTTGCCGGGCGCGACCCTTTCCGGCCATCGTGCCGCCAGCGGCACGTGGATGCCGTACTCGTAGAGATTGGCCTTGGCGCCGGGGAACGAGATCCCGGTGTCGCCGGTCACGACGACGAGCGTGGTGTCGAGTTCGCCAATCTGATCGAGCCGGTCGAGCATGAGGCCGAGGTGGCGGTCGAACCACTCGGCCTCGAGCAGGTAATCAAGGATGTCCTCGCGGACGGTCGGGTTGTCCGGCAGGAACGGAGGCACCCGGGCGTCCTCGATCTTCTTACCCGCGCGGCGGCCCGACCCGGGTTCGTAAACGCGGTGCGGCTCCCGACCTCCATACCAATAGTAAAACGGTGCGCCGTCAGCTCTCGCCTCGAGGAACTGGGCGAAATTGCCCGCGTAATCTTCGTCCGAGACGCCCTTGGTCGGCTTCTGCAATTTCAACTTCCGGTATTCGGGCCCGGCAGGCGGCCGTTTCCGCCCGCCTTTTTCCCAGTCTCCCGGCCCCCAGCCTTTTCCGCCGCAGCCGATGTGGTAACCGGCCTGTTCGAGCAGGTCGGGAAACACCTTCAACTTGTTGGGGAAAATGCTGGCGTGCGTACCGGCCTCTTCGTTTTGCCAGATGTTTCTACTGGTCAGGATCGACGCCCGGTTGGGCGAGCATTGCGGCGCCGACACAAACGCATTGGTAAACAGGCAGCCCTCACTGGCGACCCTGTCAAACCCCGGCGTACTGATGCCGGCCGCACCGTATGCCGACGCATAGGGGTAGCCCCAGTCGTCGGCGATCGCGAACAGAATGTTGGGGCGTTTTGGAGAAGCCGCCCGCGTTCCAAAGGTCAACAAGCCTGCCGAAACACCTGTCAAAAACCCGCGCCGACTAAGCCCGGCCATGGCCCTTCTCCTGTTTTTGAAAAATGTAGCACGCCGTGACCCCGCAAACAACCACATTTTAAATAGGGGCAGTCGCAGTGTCTGTCCCCGCTTTTTGCGGCCTGCGGCTACACGCATCTCAACACGGAAATGCTCTAGTCTCTAATTGCAGAAGTCATAGGCTCTATTGCCACGGTGCTTTCGTAGGTCCGATCTCTGAATCGGACCGCTCCACCTGGTCCGAATCGGAATTCGGACCTACAAGACTGCACTCATTTTCGTATCTGGTATTTCTGCAATCAAGCACTAGTCTCTCTGGAGCGTGCAGACGGTTTCGACGTGTGGCGTGTTGGGGAACATATCGACCACGGCGGTTTCGGCCAGGCGCCACCCGCCCGCCGTCAGCGTCTTGAGATCCCTCGCGAGCGTAGCGGGGTCGCACGACACGTAGACGATTCTTTTTGCCGGGCTGGCGGCCAGCGGCTCGATAATGTCTTTTGCTCCCTGGCGTGGCGGATCGAGCAGGACGGCCTCCCATGGTTTCTCCAGTTCGAGAAGAAATCCGGACTCGTCTGCAACCCTATATGCGCCGGGCCGGACCCGGTTTGCCGCCTTGATGGCGTCCCGATTTTGGTCCAGGCCCAGCACGTCCACCCCCGTGTCGAGCGTGAGAGAGAAGTTCCCGGAACCGCAGTAAAGATCGAGCAGCGAGGCGGGCGCCCCAAGCGTCCGGCGGACTCTTCCAACGAGCATGCGGTTCAACAACAGGCTGGCTTGTGAAAACGCCCCGTTGACAACTGGCGCGCCGTCAAACATGAAATAGCCCGCCTCCCCCGTTTTTCCGGACCAGCCGGCGATTGAGAAAAAATCCTGGACCTTCTGCGTGGGCGGCCGCCGCGCCCACACCATCACGGCGTCGAGCGGGCGCGCCTCTTCGGGATTCACAGTAACCTCGATGGGCCCATCCGCGCGCAATTCCTGCAGCCGTTCGAGCGCCTGCGCCAATGTCGGATGCAGCAGCGGGCACGGATCGGTGGTCCTTATTTCGTTCGTGCCAAGCGCATAGAAACCCAGCCGGCCGGACTTGCCATGAAACTCGGCACGCGTCCTGTACCCGAGCCGCAGCGAGCCGTCTTCCACCCAATCCGGGTCGGTATCGATGCCGCCGATCCGGCTCAACGCGTCGCGGACGATCTGCCGTTTCCAGTGCGCCTGCGCCGGGTATGCAAAATGCAGCCAACTGCACCCGCCACACGCCCCAAAATGTCTCGTTTCGACGGCCAGCCGGTCGGGCGATGCTTCCTCCACCTCGAGGATCTCGCCCCACAACACGCCCTTGGTTTGTCGCCTCACCTGTATGCGGGCGGTGTCGCCGGGCAATCCATACGCCACAAAGCATACGTGCCCGTCGATGCGGCACACCCCGTGGCCGCCGTGCGCCACCGACGTGATCTTCACCACGTGTTCGTTTGGCTGATCGCTCATTAGTAATCCAGTTCCTGGATGCGGGCTTCCCACGGGTCGGTTTCGGTATCGACAATCGCGTACGTGGCGACCCGAGCCACGCCGGGCGACATGCCGGCCGACCCCGGGTTAACAAACAGCGTGCCGTCGACAGTCCGGCTGAACGGCCGGTGCGTGGCCCCGCTGATCACAATTTGGGCGTTAGTTAGTTCGCGGGCGCGCCGGAACTTCCCCGGCGGGTCTTCCTCATCCAGCGTGTCGGACTGGCTGGTAGGCGTGCCATGGCACACGCAGATGTCGATGCCTTCGACGTGCAGCATGCGACGGCGCGGCAGGCTCCGCAGGAACTCGAGGTTATAGCTTTGGATCGCGACATGGGTTTGGCGAAGCGCCTCGAACTCGTCCTCGCTCAATTTCCGACGCAGCGTTTCCTGTTTCCGCAGGAAATGAACGACGCGCCGGTCCAACTCGCCCTGGACGGACGGGATATTCCGATTGCGGGTCAGATCAATGACCTCGTTCGGCCAAGGGTGACCCACGACCAAGTCGCCCGCGTTGACGACCGTCTGTATTCCCTGCTCGTCAATGGCCGCCAGCACCGCTTCCAAAGCCGGCAGGTTGCCATGAATATCGCCTATCGCCGCCAAATACATCAAAGAAAGCTCCGCGAAAAACCTGAGTCATAGCGTATGGCCAAGAAGGGTGGCCGATCAAGAAAAATACAAGAATTTATGACTCAAAATGCCAGACAACTCAGAGTCCGGTCGGTTGACGAATACACGCATTCGTGCGTCCCATCGCCGTTCAGATCCGCAAGGACCGGCGAGCCCGTGACGGAAGGGCCGCTGAAACTTCGCCACAATTGTCGTCCCTCGCTGTCCAGGCACACTAGCGCGGCCTCGCCAGCATCAAATTCGACCGGCGCGACAATCAGGGAGTTCGTTGCCACTGGCGGCCCCGCGACTTTCCCTGGGTACGACCAGGCAAACTCGAGCGACGGCGAGTAAGCATGCAGCCCTTGATCGCTGACAACCAAGAGGCCGGACCCGCCGGGCGTGATGGCGCGCAGACCGGCCAACCCCGTGTCGGTTCGCGCGACCTCTTGTCCGGTTGCGGTATCCCAGGCGGTGATGGCGCCGTTTGCCGTTGCGGCGACCACAGTGCGCGCGCCCGCGGCCTCAGCGTCCAAGACAATGGGCGGGGCAACGCACTCACTGTCAAGAATGGCGCTCCATTGGACGCGGCCGTTCGGCGAGAGCATGGCCAGCAGCCTGAAGGGACGGTTCTGCACGGCGATCAGCGGGTTCTTGCCGTCCACAGCCGGGGCGGGCTCGAGCCACCGTATGCCCAGCAGGGGCTTATAGCTCCACACTTCGTCACCGCCGGCATCAAGTGCGACGATGCGGCCGTCCGGAAAAGCCAGCAGCAGTTCCTGCCCGGCAAACTCATCTACATCCGCGAAAACAGGTGTAAGAACCGACGGCTCGACCTGTCGCTCCCATGACACCTCGCCGCCCGGGTTCAGCAGGCGCAGACGACCGCGCGTGTCCACCACGGCGATGGCCGCGGCCCCCGATGCAAGCAAGCCGGCAGCAGGTTTTGACGTGAACGCGCCCGAGAACCGCCGTTTCCAGCTCAGGCCGCCGCGGCCGCCCAGGCAAATGACTTCGCCCGCGTCGGTGCACGCAACAACCTCAGCCGGCGGCGTTCCGTCAATCTCGGCGGCGACAAGGTTGCCGCGGGCATCGCCATCAAGGGCATATTCCCAGGCGGTGTCGGGGCAGATCTCCATCTCGACCGGCCGGGTGATAATGCCGCCGCCCGAAACCGCCAGGCTGGCCGTAATCGTCACGGGCCGGCCAAACGCGAACTTCCCCCGGACGTTTACAGTCGCCTCGACAAGCTCCCCGGTCACCAAGTTAAATGGAATGTTTGGCGGATTGACGCTGAACTCGCCGGGCGCCAGGATGTCAAGTGATCCCCTGACAGACACGGCGCCCGCATTGTAAAACCGGCAGCCAATTTGACCAGACGGGTTGGACGGGGTAGGCGGTTGTTCCACCGCGACGCGCAAGCCCGCCTCGAGAAGCCACGGCCGCGCCGGCAAACCTTCCACCAGCACCGGCACGGCTGCCGCCGGCAAAGCGATGCGGCCGGATTCAGCTTTTATGCTGATCGGTTCGCCCGTTGTGAGGTTTTCCACAGTTGGAGGAATTTGGCCCGTTGGCAGCGCCATATCACCCACCGTGCCCGCCCACAGAACAAGCGCAGCGCCCACATCCGTAGCATAGACCTCGGCGGGAACACCAAGGGCTTGGAGCGGCCCGGCGCGGCGCCAATCGTCGTAGGGCATGCGCAGCGTGTAGGCGTCAAGGTTATCGACAACGGGCCTTATCTGCTCGGCCACAGCGGCGCCGTTCTGCAGCAACTGCGAGTACGTGTCGACTTCCTGCTGAGAGAGCCGCCACCAGGACGAGCCGTCGGATTGAATCCATATGTACTTATCTGATAAAGCTTTTGCTGCGGCGACAAGGGTCCGGAACGTTGCAGGGTCCTCCGCCGCGACAGGCTTTTGCGCAGACGAATCAAAGGCCAGTGGCGCCAAACCCAGGGCCAGAGCCCCGCGCCGCCGCCACAAGGTGCGTTGCTTTGGCTCAAGCCGGCTGTCCAGTACGGCCCGGGTTTCCCGCGCAATTCGCCGGAAATCATTGGCGGAGCGGGCGGCAAACGTTTCCCGCGTGAGCAGGTGGATCTCGGAGGCGTTGTCCATGCCGGACCCTTCAACAAACCCCTCGAAAAAAGGCAGCCACAACGGGCCGGACCCCGCCCAGCCGTCGTTGATGAACAGGATTTCGGCGCCTGGCAGTTCGAGCAACACGGCGCGCGCCAATGATCGCCCCAGCCGCCGCGCACGGCTCTCCAGATCCGCCGGCGTATAGTCATCGTACGCGTAGCCGTCCCAGCGGTAGTCGTAGAACCCGCTCGAGGATGCGCTGTCGAAGGCGATTCCTTTGAGGCCGATGGCGGCGCAGAGCCGTGCAGCAAGCCGCGTTGCATCGACGGCGGAAGTTGCGGCGGACGTAGACGAGAAGCCGGAGTCAGCCGCCTCGAACTTGACGTACAGGAAGTTATTGGCAAGGCCGGCCTGGGCGAGCCGCTCGTGCGCCAGGCGCACCTCGCGAATCAGTGGTGTGCTGGGGGGCTGGTCGGCTGCCGGTTTGGTATTGTCCGCCGCGGCCACCGCGTTATCTGCCATGCCCGTTAAAAGGAACCCGCTATACCCTTTGTCGCGCCAATAGGATACGTTGTTGGCAGCCCACGTAGCATTTACCGGCGACAAAATAAGCGCCGCCGGCGCTTTTCCGTTTGTTTGAAAGCCCCACGCCGCCGTGCAGACCCAAACCAACACGACCACACATCGGCCCACTGGGATGTACCTACTCCGCTTGCCCACACTTCATTCCGCGGCGCGGCACATGATTGGTTTCAGGTGGCTTACCGCCGTTGGACTACTGCCTGCCGCAGGATCATTCCGCCCGGGTGACATTCACCGCTTGGAGACCTTTCGGACTCTCCAGAAGGTCATAGGTGACGCTGTCCCCCTCTTTCAACGTGCGGAACCCGCTCATCTGGATGGCCGTGTGATGAACGAATACATCCGCGCTGTTATCCCGAGAGATGAACCCGTAGCCCTTTTGATCACTGAACCACTTGACCTTGCCCTGCAGCCTTGCCTGCGTTACTTGGCTCACTTCTACTCCCTCCTTGTGGGACTTTGGCCCTTCCCGCATGTTCAAATGCCCAACACCCTTCCCACGGCACCCTCAATCCCACTTTTCCATACATTTAACACCTTATAGGATATACGGCGACCCTTGTTCTGTCAAGACCGTTGATCATTTTTTCCGTTTTGATAGGAATTGACGATTCGGCCTTTTTTCAGGGTCGGGGTACACCCCGGGTTCCGTGTTGGCGCGTTCGCAGAACTCCTGTACGCAACCGCTCCTAGGAACACAATTCCGCACTATTAACATTCCTGTTGGCGAAAATTTTTTGTAGGCTGTTAAGCCACGTATTTTCAATGGGTTACGGGTTGCCGTGCGGGGCCGTACAGGTCTTTGAGGAAAGTCCAAGCACATGATTTTAGCCGAATTTCAACTCGAGATAACCATCATGGGCTATAGACAAAAGACGCGCCGAATAGCCGCCTGGACATCAGACGGTGTGGCAACAATCGTAACGACGCGCCGCATACTGGCTTTTTGGATAGCTTCTACGGCGTGTTCGTCGCGTGGGTTGGCCATAGCCACAAAGATCCTGTCGGCTGTAACGCGGATTGGTATGCACTTATGGCTTGTGCAAAGGATGTCGTCAACGGTCCTGACGGCCTCTTCCTGGACGGTCTGCTCGCACAATTGGATGATCGGGAGGTGCAACTGGCAGGCGATGGTCTGGGCGACGTCCTCCTCTTCCACATGGCCGTTGTTAATGAGGATCTCACCCACCATCCGTTGACCGCCGGATTCCTGCTCGCCGAGCGCCTCGGCCAGTTGGTCCTCGGTGATGATACCCGCCGAGACGAGTATTTCACCCAGCTTCCTGGCATGTCCGTTGGCGATCAGGGCTTCCAACAGGATCCGCTGCTGGCGATCCCGCGCGGAAGCGGTGGAATCCGCCGCGGCCAAGGTGTCGCGCAGCCGCACGTTTTCACGACGCAGCGCGGCCACCTCCCGGGTGAGCCGTTTTGAAGTTTGGCGGGCTTCGTCGAGCGTCTTTCGGGCGAGATCGGCCTGTTTATTCAGAGACTCGAACGCCTGTTCACGTTCGGCAATCAGTTTGGCCGACCGCTCCGCCTCTTCATTGGCCTTGGACAAGATTTTCGCGTTTGTCTTCTCTTCGGCCCGCAACACCACCAGGCGCTCGCTCAGGTCCTGGTTTGCCGCCACGATCCAGGATTCCCGGCTTCTAAGCTGCGCGATCTCCGCTTTCAACTCCGCCACTGCCGCCTCCAGTTCGGCCGCGTGTTTGGTTGAGGCCGCCAAAGCCAAATCCCGTTCGGCAACTGCGTGGCGCAGTTTTTCAAGCTCGATGCCCGATCCCGCCGGGTCGCCCGGCTGAGTCGAGCTTGAAAGTATCCCCAGGAGGCTGTTCAGCCGTTGATTGGCTTGCTCGAGTTGGCGCGTAAGGTCTTCATGGGCGGAAACGAACTCGTCTCTGATGGTCGTCAGTGCAGAATTGAGCCGTTCTTCAGCGGCTTCTTGAGCGGGATGTTCCATCACTGCACCTCGATTGCGCCACGCCCGGTTAAGCCCCACCTTCCCCAACAGCAGGGTTGATTATATGTAAAAAATGTAAAAATTTCAAGCTTTTATTCTTCACACCAATAAGGCTGTTATTTGCCTGCTACAACCTGGTTTTACGACTCGTTGACCCGGTGTTTTCCCTGCGCCAAGCCTCTTGCCCGGTGCTTTGTAATCAGTTAGAATCGGCCTCTGTGCAGCACGGACAAAAGGGTGGAGCCGCCATGGAAAGAATCATCAACGGGTGCGCCATTGAAGTCGTGCAGGGGGACATAACCAAAGAGCGGGTGGACGCCATTGTGAACGCGGCAAACAGGTCTTTACTGGGCGGCGGCGGGGTTGACGGGGCGATCCACCGCGCGGGTGGGCTGGAGATACTCGAGCAGTGCCGGAAACTGAAGGGGTGCGAGACCGGTGACGCCAAGCTGACGACGGGCGGCCGGTTGCCGGCCCGGTATGTGATCCACACAGTGGGTCCGGTTTACCGGGACGGTCGCCACGGGGAGCCGGAATTGCTGGCGAGTTGTCATCGGCGGAGCCTCGAAGTGGCCCGGGATCACAAACTCAAGACGGTTTCGTTTCCGGCGATAAGCTGTGGCGTCTACGGGTATCCGATTGATGAGGCGGCCGGGATCGCCGTAGGAACAATAATGCGGTTTATCGCAGCGGATCGGGGTTTCGAGCGGGTCCGGTTTGTGTTGTTCAGCCCTGAAGTGTACGCCGCCTTTGAACAAGCGCTGACCGCCCTTGAAGTTTGACCGACAGCCGGGGGAATCTGCCGGCAAGGAGGAAAAACATGATCTCCCTTTTATTGCTGAGCGTATCCTTGGCGGCAGATGCCCCGATCAACTGGCACGCGGATGCCTTTTTCGGCCTGCATTACGACCTCCATCCCAACGAGCAGGACACCGAACTCGGCCGCGAAACCACTTATGAGCACATCCGCGAACAACTCGAGAAGGTCAAGCCGGATTTTGTCCAATATGACTGCAAAGGCCACCCGGGCTGGTCAGGTTATCCCACGGAGGTGGGCTCTCCTTCTCCGGGGATCGTGAATGACGCGCTCCGGATCTGGCGCGATGTCACGCGCGACATGGGCATCCCGCTGTCTATCCATTATTCCGGGGTGTGGGACACGCGGGCAATTCAGCTTCACCCGGATTGGGCCAACATCGGGCCGGACGGCAAACCCAACGCCAACAACACCTGCCCGCTCAGCCCTTATACCGAAGAGTTGATGATCCCGCAGTTGCTCGAGGTGGTCGAGAAATACGATCTCGACGGGATGTGGATCGACGGAGAGAATTGGGCGAGCCAGCCGTGCTATTGCGAGCGGTGCAAAGGGGAGTTTACGCGCCGCACCGGCATCGGCACCGTTCCGACAAAGCCCAGCGAGGAACACTGGGCGGACTGGCTCGAGTTCCACCGGGCGCTGTTTGTCGAGCACGTGACGAAATACACCAACGCCGTCCACGCCAAAGACCCGGCCGTGATGGTTTGCAGCAACTGGATGTACAGCGTGCGGCAGCCGGAACCAATTGCAGCGCCCATCGACTATATCAGTGGGGATTTTGATCCCTCATTTGGGGCGGATCGGGCGTGCGCGGAAGCCCGGTTCATCTCGAACCGCGGCAAACCGTGGGACTTGATGGCGTGGTCGTTCCTGCGCACAGGCGACCTGCCGTGGGTGACAAAGACGGTGCCGCATCTGTGTCAGGAGTTGTCGGTCGTGATGGCGCAAGGCGGGGCCACTTTCATTTATGACCAGCCGCAGCGGTCGGGCCGGCTTACCGGCTGGCATCAAGACATCCTGGGGCAAGTGGCGGCGTTTTGCAGAAAGCGCCAGCCGTACTCCCACAAAACACAAACGATCCCACAGGTGGCCCTGCTCCACAGCCAGTCGTTCTTCTACAGAAACAACCAGCCCCTGTTCAATTTCGCCAAGGCAAACCAGCCCATGGAAGGGGCGCTGCACGCGCTCCTTGAAAACGGGTACAGCGTGGATATCCTGAACGAAGACGACCTGGTTGCCCGCATGGGCGAGTACCCGCTGGTAGTCGTGCCGGAACAGGAAGGGCTCCCGCCGGCCGTCTCGCAGGCGCTCGAGGCGTATGTTCAGGGCGGCGGCCGGCTGCTGCTGACGGGATCGCACGTTGCCAGGCAGCACGGAGAGCTGGCGGGCGTCGAGCCAGTCCAAGGCAGTTTGACGGACGGCTACGTGCCCGCGGGCAACGGCTGCACGTCGGCGGGAGCCGTCTGGCAGAAAGTTACGAGGACGACCTCGACGGAGATCGCGCCTCTCCTCGATCGGCAGGAGCCGGAATTGAACCAGGCGGAAACGCCCGCGGCCACGTTGCGGCCCGTGGGGTCCGGCCGTGTTGCCGCGATTCATGGCGATGTTTTCCGGTCGTACTACGCGGGCCACTACCCCGGGCTGCGCGAATTTGTCGGCGACGTCGTCCAAGTGCTGGATACGCCGGGGCTGGCGCGCGTGCATGGCCCGTGGTGGATCGAGATGTCCGCCAGGAAGAAAGACGGCCGCACATTGATTCAGTTCGTCAACCGGTCAAGCTCCGGCCCACTCTCGCCGAACCGCCACATGGTAGAAGATGTGCCGAACACGGGGCCGTTCACGGTTGCCGTGCCCGTCAAGGAAAAACCTGCCCGATGCTACATGGCGCCGGATGAGACCGGGCTGAACTGGAGTTGGAAAGACGGCGTGCTGACGGCGGAGATCTCCGGCCTCGCGATTCACAACGTGCTCGTCATTGAATAGGGGATCTGGACAACGCGGACAAAGCAAGAGGGTCATTGATGGATCTTTATGGGGAGTTTAGAGAGCCTTCAGCGCGGTTTCGGCAGGCGCCGTTCTGGTTTTGGAATCATCAACTCGAAAAAGAAACCCTGGACTGGCAAATCGACCAGATGAAAGAGAAGGGGCTGGGCGGGTTTGTGATGCACGCCCGCCACGGGCTGATCACGCCCTACCTTTCCGACGAATGGTTCGAGGCGATCCGGTTCTGCTGCGGCAAAGCGCGAGAGAACAAAATGATGCCGTGGGCCTACGACGAGCGGGACTGGCCCAGCGGCCCCGCCGGCGGCTCCGTCATTGCCGAACCCAAAAACCGGTTGAAATTTCTCAAGTTCGTTATCGAGGATCTGAAAGGGCCATCGCAGGTTGTCTTGCCGGCTGATACCGTGGCCGTTTATGGCGCGGTGGGTAAACAGCCGTGGCAGCGCCTCGGCGGGTCGCAAATAAATATACCGGACGGGCCATACAGGCTTGGCCGGGCAGTTCAGTTCGAGTCGCCCGACATCCTCTGGTACGCATCGTATCTCAACACCTTGGACAAATCGGCCTGCCGGGCGTTCCTGTTGTCGACGTACGACCTGCACGAAGAAGAACTGGGCGACCTCAAGCAGCTTGGCCTCCAGGGTTTTTTCACGGATGAGCCCGCATTCAACATCTATCCCGACGATTTCGCCCGGGTGCCATGGAGCGACGAGCTTCCCCGGGCATTCCTCGAAAAGAAAGGCTACGACCTGCTGGATCGGCTGCCCGACGTGTTTTCGCCTGGCGAGACAGGCCGGCAAGTGCGTTACGATTTCTGGGACGTGGCCACGGGGCTGTTTGAAGACTCGTTTTTCAAGACGATCGAGGAATGGTGCTCGGCGCGGGGGCTGCAACTGATTGGCCATGCGCTGGGCGAGGAGCCGCTGTTCTACCAGTTCCGGTGCGTGGGCAACCTTTTCTACCATCTCAAGCATTTTCACATCCCCGGCCTCGACCACCTGACGATCAAAATCGGCGAGGGCGAACCCGGGGGTCTTTGCCCGAAGATTGTAGCTTCAGCGGCGCTGCTGGCCGGGAAGAACAGGGTGCTTACCGAAACGTTTGGCGAAAGCGGTTGGCGGCTTGCCCTGCGCGACATGAAATGGATGGCCGACTGGCAAATAGCCAACGGCGTCAACTACATCATTCCCCACGCCTTTTACTATTCCGTGGCCGGGAGAAGAAAAAAAGACAGCCCGCCGTCCGAGTTCGTTCAGAGCCCGTTCTGGCCTTACTACAAACTGTTTGCGGATTACACGGCGCGCCTCACCGCCGTCTTGACGCCCGAACCCGGGGAAGAATCCGCCTCGTCGCCCAAAATCGCCGTGCTGTACCCGATGTCGTCGGTTTGGGCGGATTTCGTGCCGCGAGAAAAGGCGGAAGCGCCGGGCATCGAGCAGCCGTTCCTCCAACTGTGTTTTGCCCTGCAAAAGATTCACCGCGACTTCCTGATTGTGGATGAGAATTCGATTGCGGGCGCGGAAATCGCCGGATCGTCGTTTACAGTCAACGGAATCAAGTTTGACGCGCTGGTTTTGCCGCGCCTTACGTTCATGCCGGCGGACACGCTCGATGCGGTCAAACAAATCGCCTCGGCCGGTCTGGTTATCAGCGCGCCCAACTCCCACGTGTTCGAGTTGAGCCGAAACGGATCCACCGAATCTCGCTCGGTGGACCTATACAGCGTCAAGGGCATCCGCTTCCTGGCTGACGAGGCCGAAGCACCACTCGAGGCCGCCCTGGCGCCCGTCTCCCCTGAAGTGGTGTTCGAAAACGCGCCGGGTGTCCTCTACATACGCCGGCGTAAGAGCGGCAAGGACATTTATTTCTTCGCCAATACGAGCGGCAGCCCTGTCCGCACGTCGGCCTCGCTGGAGACGTCCGGCGTTGCGGAAATCTGGAATCCCGAAGACGGGTCGGCAAAAGTCGCTCCTGGCCAGCAGGCGGTAGACGGGCGGCTGGTGGTGCCGCTGGAGTTCGCGCCTTATGAGTCGCGCCTGCTGGTGGTGGACCCGGCGGCGAAACAGGCTGAATCGCCGCCGCTGGTCGAGACGGGCCCGGCCGAGCGCGTGCCTGTATGCCGTGGCCACTGGCATTTCAGCCCGGAAAACGGCAATTTCCTGGCACTCAACCAGTGGGCGTTTTCAGTGAAGAACAAGCAGCACGTGTCCGAGCTTCGGTACACGACGCAATTCACGGCGCCGGAACTGCTGGCGAATATGCGCGTAATACTCGACGGCGTGCCACGCAAAGCGTCCGGCGTCCCGGCCAATGCGCGGCCCATCATGAAAGACGAAACCGATGCGGTTGTCTATCTGAACGGCGAGCCGCTCACAAACGAGTTGCCGTGGGAGATCGACCCGTACTTCCGGGTGCTCGACCTCAAGGGCTGCTGCGGCACCGGCACGCACACACTCGAGATCGTCATCAAAAACAATGGCTGGTTTCCGCAGCCGCCGCTGGGCGAGTATGCGTGGCTGGCCGGCGATTTCCTGATCGACCTGTCCATGAACATCCCCTGCCTGATGCCCGTCCGCGGCATCAAAACGGGACCTTGGGAAAAACAGGGGTTCCCGTGGTTCTCCGGCACGGGCGCCTACTACGCCGACGTCAACCTGACGGACGTCCCGAAGGGCAAGCGCGTAATCCTCAACGCGGGCAGGGTCGGCAGTATCCTCGATGTCGAGATCAATGGGCGCCACGCGGGCGTCCGCCCATGGCCGCCGTACCGGCTCGACGTCACCCGCCTGCTCTGCAAAGGCCTCAACCTGTTCGTGCTCAAAGTCACCAACTCCGCCGTCAATTTCTTCGAAGGCCCCGGGAAAGACACCGAGTCGGGCCTGCTCGAGGAAGTCTGGCTGGAGATTGGATAGGCTGGAAGTTTTAATAGGACCAATAGGACCTATAAATTGCGGCCTCTCCGGCCTCCAGTCTCCAGCCTGATTTATGGTACACTGTTATTCCATGGCCGAAAACGCGCATAAGCCGGCAATCGTGCAATCGGACAGGTCTGTCTTGCTGGAGACGGACAACCCGGCGTTTGAAGATGCGCGCGATTGCCTGGCGGCGTTTGCGGAGCTGGTAAAGTCGCCCGAGCACATCCATACGTACCGGATCACACCGCTGTCGTTGTGGAACGCGGCCGCCGCCGGGATGACGTCGGCAGGCATCATCTCCGGCCTCACCCGGTTCAGCCGCTACGAAATCCCGCAAAACATCCTCGTCGACATTGAAGACAACGTGGCCAGGTACGGCCGGCTCAAGCTGTACAAGAACGAAAAAGGCCAGCTATTCCTGCGGGCGGAAGACCCGCTGCTCGTGGCCGAACTGCTCAACCAGAAGTCGCTCCAGCCACTCGTAACGGGTTCGCCGGACGCAAACACCATCCTGGTCAACGCGGGCGACCGCGGCAACGTCAAATGCGCCCTGATCAAGATTGGATATCCGGTCGAAGATCTGGCGGGGTATGTTGAGGGTGCGCCGTTGGCGCTTAAACTGCGCAACCCCGCCGTGTCCGGCCATCCGTTCGTTTTGCGGAAGTACCAGATCGAGTCGGTTTCGGCGTTCCACATGCGGGGATCGAACCAGGGCGGCAGCGGTGTGGTGGTGCTGCCGTGCGGGGCGGGCAAAACCATGGTGGGCATCGGCGTCATGGACGCCCTGCAAACCCACACGCTCATCCTGACCACCAACACGATTGCCCTGCGGCAATGGAGAAACGAACTGCTCGACAAGACAAACCTCGCCGAAAATCAAATAGGCGAGTACAGTGGCGACCTAAAAGAAATACGCCCAATCACCATTGCCACCTATCAAATCCTCACGTACCGGAAAACGAAGGACAGCCCGTTTGTCCATTTCGACCTGTTCGATGCGGGCAACTGGGGCCTCATCATCTACGACGAAGTCCACCTGCTGCCGGCGCCCGTGTTCCGCGTGACCGCCAGCCTGCAGGCGCGCCGACGGCTGGGCTTGACGGCGACGCTGGTGCGCGAAGACGCCCGCGAGGACGACGTGTTCATCCTGATCGGGCCGAAGAAGTACGACGTGCCCTGGAAGGTGCTCGA
>JAPLKX010000321.1 GCA_026387845.1 Candidatus Hydrogenedentota bacterium
CCATAGTCCCTCGCAATCCTCCCGATGCGATAACTATAAAGCATAAGGACTTAAATGTCAATAAAATTGATGGGCTACATTAAATCGACAGGCCCAACTGCCGGGGGGCGTCCCAGACGTGGCGACCGTGCGTGTCCATAACTGTGTGCCAGGCAAGGAGAGACATCATGCTGAAACCAAATTTTCTATGCGCCGTCACGGCTATTTTCGTTGTCACTCTTTCCGGTCAGGCTTTTACACAAGATACTGTGGCTGCTTCCACCAACGAACTGGTGGACGCGGCGGCATGGAGCGGTGCGGCATTTGGCGCGGATCGGCCGGATGTGGCGGGTCGAATTCCGATCAAGGTGCTGCGGCAAGACCACAGCGTGCTCGAGTTCGGCCGGTCGTGCGTCGATACGCCGCTGAAGATCGGGACGGCGCCGTTTGAGAAGGGGCTGGGCACGCATGCCAACAGCGAGATCGAGGTTGGGATTCCGCGCGGGGCGAAATTTTTCCACGCGCAGGTCGGCATCGACAACAACCCCGACACGGGCGGCAGCCGCGGGAGCGTCCAGTTTGTTGTCGAGATGGGCGGCAAGGAGGTTGCGAGAACCGCTACGGTGCGCGGCGGGGAGATGCCTCTCCCGATCAAAGTGCCAATCGAGGAAGGCGCCAAGACGTTGACGCTCAAGGTAGACGCAACAGACGACGGGGTGGGTTGCGACCAGGCCGATTGGGCCAACGCGAAGTTTGAAATGGTCGACGGTTCGGAGTGGTTGCTTGACGACAACCAGACCCGGCTGCTCATGCAGGAAGGCAGCGTTCCTTTCTCCTTCACATATAACGGCGTTCCTTCGCGCGATTTTCTGGGAAGCTGGCGGCACGAAGTAAAAACCGAGACAAAGGACGACCGGATCGTAGACACGGCGGTGTGGACGGATCCCGCGACGTCTCTGTCGGTCACGGCGGTGGTAACCACGTTCAAACAGTTTCCGGCAGTCGACTGGGTGCTTTACTTCGAGAACGGCGGCAGCGCGGACACGCCGATGCTTGAAGACATTCAGGCGCTGGACGTGAATGTCCGCAGCGGGTACCTGCGAAACCCCCTCTACCTCCACGAGCTTGAAGGCGATGCGTGCGGCGAGAACACGTTTTTGCCGAAGACGCGCGCGATCAATGTCAAGGACAGCGTCTCGATAGCGCCGACGGGCGGGCGGCCGTCGTCGATCAGCGCGTTCCCGTGGTTTACGCTTCAATACGGCGACACGGGCGTGATCACGGCGGTCGGCTGGACCGGCCAGTGGCGCGCGCAGTTCGACCGTGCGGAGACGGGCCCGACACGAGTGCGCGCGGGGATGGAACTGACGCACCTGGTGCTGCGGCCGGGCGAGCGGATTCGGGCGCCGCGCATCGTGATGCTGCCCTGGCAGGGCGACCGGCAGCGGGCGCACAACCAGTGGCGCCGGCTGCTGATCGAGAAGTACGTGCCGCAAATCGACGGGAAGCCGGCGCCGCTGCCCACGGCATTGCAGACGTTTGACCGCTATAACAGCCGGCCGGGGTGGGCTACGGAAGCGGGGCAACTCGAGGCGGTCGATATGGCGCGGCAGCTTGGGTGCAACACGTATTGGTTTGACGCGGCGTGGTTTCCCGGCAACTTCCCAAACGGTGTGGGCAACTGGTTCTGCAAACCCGAGGCGTTTCCGAACGGATTGAAGCCAGTCGGGGATGCGTGCGCGGCGAACGGGATGCGGTTTATCGTGTGGTTTGAGCCGGAACGCGTCGCGCCGGGCACGCAGATCGCCGAAGAGCATCCCGAGTTCGTGCTGGGCGGGAAAGAGGGCGGGCTGTTCAACCTCAGTGATCCGGCGGCGCGGCAGTGGCTTACCGACCTGCTTTCGAAGCGCATCGACGAGTACGGGATCACGTTTTACCGCAACGATTTCAACATGGACCCGCTGTCGTATTGGCGCAACAACGACGCGCCCGATCGCCAAGGCATCACCGAGATCCGGTACGTCGAGGGCCTTTACCAGATGTGGGACGAGTTGCGGGCGCGGCATCCGGGGCTGCTGATCGACAACTGTTCGAGCGGCGGCCGGCGGATCGACATCGAGATGTGCTCGAGGTCGTTGCCGCTGTGGCGCAGCGACACCAACTGCTCGGCGGGCCATCCGGACTGGAACCAACTGCAAACGGCGGCCCTGTGCCAGTATGTGCCGCTGCAGACCGCCTGCGTCTGGACGCCCACCACGTACGAAGCCAGGAGCGCGGCCACCGGCGGGCTGCTATGCCAGTTTGCGTATCTGGACGAGACCTTTCCGATGGCCAAGGCGAAAGCCCTGGTTGCGGAAGCCAAGGAAAACCAGCCGTTCTGGTATGGCGATTTTTATCCGCTGACGCCGTGCACGGCCTCGCCGAATGAGTTTGTGGCGTACCAGTTTCACCGGCCCGACCTGGATTCGGGGATTGTGCTGGCGTTCCGGCGTCGGGATTGCGCTTATCGAGGGCTGGTTTTGGGCTTATCGGCGCTGCGGCCGCAGGGACAGTACGAGGTCGAGTTTATCGACGAGGCTGGTGAGCGCACGGATCAAACCATGACCAGCGTGGAGTTGGCCGAAAACCTCGTGCTGCGGCTGCCGGAGAAGGAATCGAGCCTGCTGGTCAGGTATCGGCCGAAGGGCTGACGTAGGCGTAGGCGCGGTCGTCTCGCCCGCGCCGTCCAGCACACAGGCCGCCGTTTTGCGTACAGGCTGGCCCCAAACTCGTGAGCCAGTGTGCTGGACGGCGCGGGCGGGACGACCGCGCCTACGAAACTGCGGCCGTGAGTGCTGCCTTCCTGCTTCTTTTGCGCAATTGCGGGTGTGCGTGCTACATTGGAGTGTTCCTGATTTGCGTTTGAGATTGAGGACGGATTGTTTATGAAGATAGTTGTAATCGGCACGGGGTATGTTGGCCTTGTCGTCGGCACCGGGCTTACCGAAAGCGGTCATTTTGTGACGTGCGTCGACCGGGACGCCGAGAAGATCCGGCTGCTGTCGGAAGGCAAGCTGACGATTTACGAGCCGGGCCTCGAGGAGTTGGTGGTGCGCAACCTCGAGGAAGAACGGCTGAGGTTCACCACCGACATCGAGTCGGCCATCGACGACAACCTGCTGGTTTTCATCTGCGTGGGGACGCCGTCGCTGCCCAACGGGGCCGCGGACGTTTCGGAAGTTCTGGCATGCGCGGAACAGGTGGCCCGGGCGATGAAAGGCTACCATATCGTCGTGATCAAGAGCACGTGTCCGGTCGGGACGGCGGACAAGATCCGCGAGGTCATGGCGGGCATCACGACGCAGCCGTTCGACGTGGTGGTGAACCCGGAGTTCATGAAGGAAGGCGCGGCGGTAGACGATTTCATGCGGCCGGACCGGATCCTGATTGGCTGCGACGATGTCCGGGTGCTTGAAATCATGAAAGAGCTTTACTCACCGTTCCTGCGGACAGGCAAGCCTCTCCTTACGATGAGCGTACGCAGCGCCGAAATGACCAAGTATGCGGTGAACGCGATGTTGGGCGCCCGCATCTCGTTAATGAACGAGTTGGCGAACATCTGCGAGGCGTGCGGGGCGGACATTTCTGAGGTGCGCGAGGGCCTGATGGCGGACCAGCGGTTCGGGGCCACGTACCTGTTCCCGGGGCTGGGATTTGGAGGGTCGTGCCTGCCGAAAGACATGGTTGCGTGCACGCAGTTCGCGGAGGAGAAGAACGTCGTCTGCGATATGCTGAAAGCGGTTGCGGCGGTTAATGACCGGCAGATCGACCAGTTCGCGCGGCGTATCATCGATTATTACGGGGACGCCATCGGCAAGAAGCGAATTGCCATGTGGGGCGCCAGTTTCAAACCGCGCACCGACGATATCCGCTGCTCGCCCGCGCTGCGTGTAGTAGACGCGCTCTTGGCAAAAGGCGCCACGGTGGCCGTTTACGACCCTGTGTCGGGTCCGCGGGTGCGCGAACAGTACGGGTCGCGGGTTGAGGTCGCGGCGAAGAGTTATGCGGTGCTTGAGAACGCGGACGGGCTGGTGATTTCGACGGAATGGCGGGAGTTTCACCACCCGGATTTCGAGCGGATGGCCAGCCTCATGCGCGAACGCGTCATCTTCGACGGCCGCAACCTGTACACGCCACGGATAATGGCCGGGCACGGGTTCAAATACTTCAGCATCGGCCGCGCAAGCGTGTAATGAAAAGTGAAGGCGAGACGCCCGCACCACAATAAGCTTGAAATCAAAAGCGGGACACCCCCCACAACGCGCGCTAAGAAGCGCGGCCGCGGGGCGTCCCAACGATCTACGCCAGGCCGGCGGCTTGGACGGCTTTTGCGAACGCTTTTCTTTCCTGGGCGGTTAATTCGCGTTGGGGGCCTCTGACGTAGCCGGCGTCGAATCCGCGGAGGCGGAGCCCTTCTTTGTAGTAGGCGACCATTTTGCCGTATTGGAATAGGGCGCAGGCATCATCGAGTTTGGTTTGTGCGGCTCGGGCCTTTTTGAAGTCGCCTTTCTGGACGTTTTTGATCACGTTTAGGAACAGTTCAGGTGTGACGTTTGCGGTGCTGGTGACGGACCCGTTGGCGCCGGTTGCCCAGGCCTGAAATGTTTGCTCGTCACAGCCATTAAAAACGTTAAACCCGGCGGGCGCACCGTCGATGATGCGCGTCATGTCCATGATCCTGCTGCTGCTGTCTTTGAGACCGACGATGTTGTCGACTTGGGTGGCCATTTTGATGATGAAACTTGGGGAGAGCGCGTTTCGTGCGCAGCCGGGAATGTTGTAGAGGAAAATGGGGAAGCTTTTGACGGCGTTGGCGATTTTTTTGTAATGGGCTTCGAGCGCCAGGTCGTCGTAGAGGTAGAAGCCAGGGGCGACGACGGATGCGGCGACGGCGCCGACTTCGGCGGCGTGCCGGGCGAGTTCGACGGTTGATGCGGTGTCGAACGTGCCGATCTGGACGAGGATCTTGATTTTCTTTCCCACGGCTTTGACGAGTTCTTCGAGCAGCTTCTTGCGTTCGGGCAGCGTCATGAGCGGTCCTTCGCCGGTGGTGCCGCATGGAAACACACCCGCGACGCCCTGGACGGCGAGGCGGTCTGCGAGGGCGCAAGCCCTGTCGTAAAGGACTTCGCCATTCTTGGAAAACGGGGTGAGGAGCGCGGGCACAAGACCTTCGAGACGGAATTTCATGGAAAACCTCCCATTAATGGTTTAAACGCCCCGGCATTCCGGGACATTTGTGTGGCGCCGAAACCGGCGGAGCGAGTATACGCCGCGGGCACGGGGCAGCGCAAAAAGGGGCCGGTTGCGCGGAGAAAAACGTTGTTTTCCGGCGGGGAAAAGTCCAGAATGGATGGAATTTGGGCCAGGATGTAATGACGTTCGGCTGGCATACGACGGGCCTTAAAACAGGAGGTTATCGAGATGAAATTCACGCGCAGGCATTTCATGGGGACCTCGGCCGCGGCTGTTATGGCCGCCGGGACGATGGCCAAAGGGAAAGTCTTTGGGGCGAACGAGAAAGTTCGTGTTTGCACGATCGGGTTCAACGGCCAGGGCGGCAGCCATATCAAGGAAATCATGAGCAGGCCGGATGCGGAGATTGTGGCGCTGTGCGACGTGGACAGCAAGGTGCTCGAACGGGGCTTGGGCGCCGTGGAGAAGGCCACGGGCAAGAAGCCCAAGGCTTACAAAGACATGCGCGAAGTGATGGCCGACAAGGATATCGACGCCGTGACCATCGCTACGCCCAACCACTGGCATTCGCTGGCGGCCGTTTGGGCATGCCAGGCAGGCAAGGATGTGTACGTCGAGAAACCGATATCCTGGAGCGTCTGGGAAGGCCGGCAAGCCGTGGCCGCCGCGGAAAAGAACGGGCGGGTCGTGATGCACGGCACGCAAAGCCGCTCGAACGCCAAGCTGATTCGCGACATCAAGTTGATGCACGACGGGTTCATCGGCAAGATTGTCCATTCCCGCGGGTACGTGTACAAAACCGGCAACCGCAAGGCGATTGGCCACGGCAAGAAATCCAATCCGCCGGAGAACCTGGACTGGACGCTGTGGCAGGGCCCGTCGCCCGACCATGATTATCTGGTCAATGAAGGCGGCAGAGGCCTGCAGGTGCCTTACAACTGGCACTGGTTCTGGCAGTACGGCAATGGCGAGATCGGCAACCAGGGCGTTCACGAGATCGACATCGCCGTGTGGGGGCACAACCGCGGGCTTCCGATCAAGGCTTACAGCACCGGCGGGCGTTACGCCTGGGACGACGACGGCGAGACCCCCAACACCCAAGCCACCTCATTCACGTACGAGGACGGCTCGATGCTGACGTTCGAGGTGCGCAACCTGGGCTCGTTCCCCGAAGGCGGCCAAGACGATTGCAGCGACAGCTTCTTCGGCGAGAAGGGCTACTACGTCCGCAACGTCGGTTTCTTCGGTTATGACAACAAACCTATAAGCGTGGAAGACAAGCCCATGCCTGAGAGCGGCAGCAAGTGGGACAACTGGTTCAAAGCCATCCGCACCAGAAAGCCTGAAGACAATTTTGCCCCGGCTCTCGCGGCCCACTTGAGCAGTGCCCATATCCACGTGGGCAACATCGCCTACCGGCTCGGCCGGGAAGTCCACTTCGATCCGAAAACCGAGACGTTTGGCAACGACGAGGAAGCCAACAAACTCCTCAAGCGCGAGTACCGGCAGGGGTTTGAAGTGCCGCAGTTGGCGTAAAGAGAACCTTTAGAAATACAAAAGCCCGGCTCAGAAATGGGCCGGGCTTTCTTTGCGGACAGTGGTTTTGATCGGGTTGTTGGTGGCGTGGCCTCATTGAGGAATGATTGGGCAGCCGTTGGTTCCGAGC
>JAPLKX010000539.1 GCA_026387845.1 Candidatus Hydrogenedentota bacterium
GGCCAGCGCGATGACGGGCTTGAACAGGCCGTGGCGCGGGTCGCGGATGGCGAACTGCGTCGTGTGCACGCCAACGGCGACACCGCCCGCCCCGGCCGCGACATAATAGCGGGTGAGCGCGCGCTGCCGGCGTTCGTCGAGCTTGCGGTCGCGAGTCAACGCCAGCGGGTGGGCCGGGATCACCAGGCCGCGGCGGAGCAACTCATGAATGTTCTGCGGCATTCTGCCTCCGAAATAGGACGTATAGGACCTATAGGACGCATAGGACCTATAATATCAGGTGTCCTCACTGCCGGTCGCCTTGTGACGCACGGTAAACTATGTCTTCCTTTAGAACTTTCCGTCTCTGGTTTCGTAGTGGGTGGGTTTGCTCCAGATTTCTTGGCCGGCCATGATCCAGTCTGCGGTCCAGCCGATGAGTGTGTCGAGGGAGACGTTCGGGGGGCCGAAGAGTTGGTGGCATTTTGAGGCGTTGGCCAGCAGTGCGGTTGGGGCTTCTTGGCCGGTAAAGACGGGTTTCTTGCCCATGCGTTCGCCGAACTGCTGGGCGAGCGAGCGGACGGAGATTGTTTCAGGGCCGGTGACGTTGAGAATGGCTGGCGGGCTGGATGCCAACTCGAGGCTCATCAGGGCGACGGCGTTGGCATAAGCTTGCCAGACGCAGTTGAAATGACCCATGGTTAGATCTACGGGCAGGCCGGCCCAGACGCGCGACGCGACGTCAACCAGCACGCCGTACCGGAGTTCGACCGCGTAGTTGAGGCGCAACTGGAGGACGCGCGCCTGCAACTCCCGCGCGCAGTAGTCGAATATGCGTTCTCGGCCGACGCACGACATCGCGTAGTCGCCTACCGGTTCGGGCGGCGTCTGCTCGGTAGAACCGCCGCTGTCGACGGGTTCGAGCGGGTAAATCGATCCCGTCGAGAACGAGACGATACGCGCGTTGCGGTACCGCCTGCCCACCAACCCCGGCATCAGTACGTTCTCGGCCCACGTCAGCCACTCGGCCCCGGTCGAGCCGAACTTTCTGCCGGCCATGAAGATGACGTTTTCGGCATCGGGCAGGGCATCGACGGCGCCGGCATCGAGGAGGTTGCATTGCAGCGTGCGAACGCCGGCGGTTTCGAGCCGCTCGCGGATGCCCGGCATCGAGAACGTCGAGACGGCCGTGACGCATCGTGGTTTGCCGGAGGCGTTAATGGCGCGGATGCCCATCTCGCAGAGGCTCGGGCCCATCTTGCCCCCCGCACCGAGGATCAGCAGGTCGCCATTGAGCCGCCGCATCGTCTCGACAAGCCTGGCCGGCGGCTCGGCAAGTCTGCTTTCGAGCGTGGCGATATCGCGGACGCTGGTGTAATCCATAGCTACGCTTTCCTGCCTGGCGCGTCCATTCTAGCAAGACCGCGAAGGAATCTCACGAGGCGGCAAAATCGAAAGCTTTAAGTGAGATGATGCTGCAATATAAACGGTGACTGTCCCTATTTAAGTATTAAGGCGTTGTAGATGGCTTGGGCGGCGGTTTTGTGCATGAGGGGGCTCCAGTGTTGATCGAAGTCCAGGTGCATTTGGTCAGGCTTGAGGTCTGAGCAAGCGGGCGCGAGATCGATGAACCGGAGGCTGCCGCCGTTGTCGAGGGAAGCCAGGTGTTGGCGGATGTCTTCTTGCCGGGGATTGCTGGCGGTTATGAAAAGGACGGCGCGGGCGTTATGGGCGAGCAGGTCGCGGTGAAAGTTGCGGATGATGTCCAACGTCCTCGCCCAATCCTGGGGGCTGATCGGTTCGGCGGTCTGAGAATCGAGGACGAGTTGCTCGCCGCGCCGTTGCCGGGCCTGCACGGTGCGGTCGTGGCGCAGAATTGTGGCCCTGTATAGGAGGAAGCGGTACAGGTGCGAGTGGGTTCGCAGGAAATCCTTTCCGGGGAAGTTGGCGAACTTGGTGTTTCCGACGTACATGCCGGTGTTGTTGAGGAACTCGGTGTCGTCCTCGGGGTCGTTACCGCAGAACACCAGCACGACGGCGTCGGGCCGCAGCAAGTCCAGGTGGTCGAGGACAAACCGCGTGGCCTGGATGGTGCCCCAGCCCGGAACTCCCGTGTTTATAACACGGCACCGTTTTTCTTGCGGATCGAGGAGCGACGCCAGGTGGGTGTCGAGCCGATCGGAGACGTTGATGCCATGGCCAAACACGAACGAATCGCCGGCAAGGACGACGGTTTTTCCGGAAAAAGGCGCGGCGAAGTCTATTGGTCTGTCGCGCAGGCCGAGTGAATTGGTGTCCACTTCCATGGCGCCTGAATTGCCGAACCTGTAGGTTTGGTGGAAGTTGGGTTTGAGTTGGAACTGGTATGGACCGCCGCGCTGGAAATATTGGGGCGCGTCGTGTTGCGGCATTACGATCCGGATAAACATCTCGCCGATGGCGGCGGCGAGCAGTCCGCCGGCAGCTATCAAGAACAACGTAAAGATGATACGCCGGCCGACGACCATGCGTGTGGTCATTCCGCATGCTCCAGGAAAACCAAGACTCCCGCCCCCTTGCAGGAACCTCCGGCGACCAGGAGTTATTTCAGGGCGTTTGCCGCGGAAAGCCGGCGAAAAACTTAGTCTGGCTGGTACCTGTAGCCGGCCCCGTGGACCGTGGCGATGATTCGGGGATTCTTGGGATCGCGCTCGATTCTCTTTCGCAGGTGGGCGACGTGCTGGTCGAGTGTCCGGCTGTCGGGCATGTAGTCGCGCCCCCAGCATGCGTCGAAAAACATGTCACGTGTGACGACTTTGCCGGCGTGGCGGTAGAGCAACTGGAGCATCTTGACTTCGCGCAGGCTGAGGTCGACTGCGGCATCGGCCCGGCGCGCGCGCAATTCGGCAGGGAATACGCCGAGGTCGCCCATCCGGAACGGTTCCGTCTTCATCTCGCCATCAGCGGCATCCTGCCTGGCTGTTAAATACCTGCGGGTTACGGCCCGAATCCGCGCCACAACTTCACGCACCCCGAACGGCTTGACGATAAAATCATCCGCGCCCAGTTCGAGCCCGAGCACTCTGTCGATCTCCTCAGACTTGGCGCTGATAAAAATCACAGGGACATGGGGCGATTTTCGGCGGATTTGCCTGCACACTTCGTAGCCGTCCAACCCGGGCATCATGATGTCCAGACACACGAAATCCGGGGCCAGCGAGTCGAACAAGTGCAGCGCCTCGCGGCCGTCGCGCGCGCCCACGGGATCGTAACCCTCGCGCTGCAACAGACTTACGAGACCTTCGCGAATATTCTGATCGTCTTCCGCGACGAGTATTTTCATTGTAGTTTCTCCGCGCCCGGCCCCGGCGGGGCGTTCAAACGGATGCGAAATCTGGCGCCCGGGCCGGTGGTTTCGAGTGTAAGGTCGCCACCGTGCAGCCTGGCGAGGTCTCGCGCAATGGTGAGGCCGATGCCGGTCCCGGATACGCCGTCGGTCAGCCGGTTGCTGACGCGGTAGAACGGCGCAAAGATTCTCCCGGCTTCGCGCAGCGTTATTCCCGGCCCGTCGTCTTCGACGATGATGTTTAGCATATCGCCGTCCTGTGTGCTCGAGATCCTGACGGATGTTGCGCCAACGGCGTATTTCTCGACGTTGTTAAGGAGATTGCCGAGGATCTGCTCCAGCACATCCGAATCCAGGCAGCGCGGGCGTTCTGCGGCCAAATCGAGCAGGATTTTTATTTGCCTGGCGGCCAGTGCCGGTTCGAACCGGGCAGACACTTCGCGGAGGATGTCGTCGGGCGCCACCACGGTTGGGTGGAGGGTCAGCGCGCCCCGCTGCTGCCTGCTGAACGTGAGCACGTTGCCGATGAGCCTGCTGAGCCGCTGGCTTTCGGCCACAATAACGCTGATGCAGCGGCTGATCTGCCCGCCTTCCTCGGGCAAACGCAGTTGGAGGTCGTCCTCAAGGAGTTCGGCGTACATCCGGATGTTGGTCAGAGGCGTTTTGAGTTCGTGGGACACCTGGTTGACGAATGTCACGCGCTGGGATGCTTCCCGCACCTCGCGGGCGGTTTCGCGGTAATAATAGACGGCCAAGGCAACCACGGCGAAGCCCAACAAGACCAATCCCACAGCCAGGTTCATCATGACGCCGCGCCCGTAATCGCCACCCAAAAGATTGGATGATGCATAGTGCTCGAGCGTCCATGAGGCAAGCGGCCAGCCGAGGGCCAGCACCGCCGCCGGCTGGTCTCCCTCTTTCACGGGTTGGCCGCCCCACTGGTGGATGCGTTGCCCGCGGGAGTCACGCACAACGATCCGCCCCTGATCCCCAAGCTGAGCGCCTTCCGGTAGGATGCCGATGATGTCGGCAGCCAGCCTGGCGGAATTCATCTCGGCTCCAAACAGCTTGCCGTCGGCCCCGCGCCACCAGTAGATCAGGTTGAGGCCGTCCCCCCAGTACCAGACATACCAGCCGCGGTTGGCGGAGGTGGCGTCGCCGGGGCCGG
>JAPLKX010000743.1 GCA_026387845.1 Candidatus Hydrogenedentota bacterium
ACGATCACGTCGTCGAGTTCAACGAAATTCACGACGTGGTGCGCGAGTCGGACGACCAGGGCGGGCTGGATATGTTCGGCAACCCCGGCTACCGGGGCAACGTGCTGCGGTACAACCACTGGCACGACATCGGCAACGGGCGCCCGTGCGGCCAGGCGGGCATCCGGCTGGATGATGCGATCAGCGGGACGGTCATCTACGGCAACGTGTTCGAGCGGTGCAGCGAGGCCAATTTCGGCGCGGTCCAAATCCACGGCGGCAAAGACAACTGGGTCGACAACAACATCATGGCCGACTGCAAGTACGCCATCAGTTTCTCGCAGTGGGGCAATGTGCGCTGGGCGGATTTCCTGGCGAGCGATGGCGTGCAGAAACTGCTGAAGCAAGACGTCGACATCACGCGCCCGCCGTACAGCACGAAGTACCCGGACCTGGCGCGGCTGGGCGAGGGCAATGACATCAACATGATCTGGCGGAACCTCGTTTATAACTGCGGCGCGTTCCTCACCCGCGATAACGGCCGCGAAAAGATGGCAAACAACCTGGAGGTGCTGCAAAACCCGGCGGACGCCGCACAAGGCTGGAAAGCGATGCTCGCAAACGGGACCGCGCTGCGCAAGATCGGGTTCCGGCCGATCCCGCTGGACGAGATCGGCCTGTACGACGACCTGTACAGGACCGGGGGCTCCGTCACCGCCGTCGGGGAAGATCTGCCGGAACGCGTCGGCTGGCACAAGGCGCAGTATGACGGGGACGGCAAGCTGATCCCGTGGACGTCGTGGCAGGACGCGCTGGACCGCGAGATGAAATGGTATTTGAACTGCCCGCTCGACCCGCACGGCTACCCCATCTTCGTTTTCACGACCTTCATGGACGAGCTGTACCAGCCGTACAAGCCCGAGGTCATCCCGGCGACGCAGGACGGCATGGGCATCATCTCGTACCTTAAATATTGGGAATGGGCGCGCGCGCGCGATGGAAAATCGAATCCAAAGGTTCTCGAATGGGCGCGCAAAATGGGCGACTACCTCGTGGATCAAACCCTGACTCCCAACGAAGGACCCTACGCCTTGTTCACCCGCTCGACTGGCCTCAACACGGATTTCCCGCTGACGAGAAGTTCGCAGGGCGACGCGGCCCACGGGCCCAACGTGATCGAGCCGGACAAGGGCGGCATCGCAGGGTACGCGCTTGTGCTGCTGCACCGCGAGACCGGTGAAAAACGCTACCTGGATCAGGCGGTTCGCAACGCCGACGTCCTCGTCAGGAACATGATCGAAGGCGACGCCCTGCACTCGCCGTGGCCGTTCAGGGTGGATTCGACCACAGGGCAGTTCTGGGGCGAGAGGAGCGGCAACATGGTGTTTATCCTGCGGCTGTTCGACGAGTTGCTGTCACTTGGGATGGAGCAATACCGGGAACCGCGCGAGCGGTTGTGGAAATGGATCAAGACGTACCAGTTCGACGCGCCCGAGGATCGCGCGTCCAACCTGTGGATACAGTTCTTCGAGGACATGACCGAGGAGGACAACCGAAACTCGTGGGCGCCGCTCGAGATGGCCCGCTATCTCATCGAGAAAAAAGAGGCGCTCGACCCGGATTGGAAAACTGATGCGGAGAAATGCATCGATTTCGCCATCCGCAACTTCGGCGACCCGCGACCCGGCGGCGTAATGCTGATGGGCGAACAAGATTCGGACCGGCGCGCGTGGGGCGGGGCGTGCTCGAAACTCGGCGGTGTCGCGGCGATGTTTTATGCCGCGGGCGGCGGTGACAGGTACAAGGAGATCGCGTACCGCAACCTGACGTGGGTGACGTATTTCATTCGCGACGACGGCGTGCCGTGCGATCAGACCGGAGAGCCGCGCGTGCGAGAAGGCGGCTGGCAGGAAGATTGCCACACCGACGTGACACACAATTTCGTGGACGCCTGGCGCACCGGTGCGTTTCAGTAGGCGCGACGTCCCCGTCGCGTCAGGTCCAGCACCAAGACATAAAGCGGCGAGGACGCCGCTTCTACGAACAGCCGACCTGCGAGAGGAATTTAAAGATGAAGCTGATTGTGCGGGGCCGCCTGCTCGACGAGACGCAGGTTTCCGATGTTGTGGTCGAGGCGGGCCGCGTGGCGTCGGTAGGCCAAGCCGGCCGCGGGCAGGCCGAGATCGGCGGGCGCAACTCGATCATCGCCCCGACGCTGTTCGACATCCAGGTCAACGGCGTGATGGGGATGGACCTGCAAAGTCCTGCGCTCCGCATCGAAGACGTGCGCGGCATTGCCGGCTACCTGGCCGGCTGGGGCGTGTCGCGGTTTGTGCCAACCGTGATGACCGGCGCGCCGGCCATGATGGCGAGGTCGTGCCGCATCATTGGACAGGCGATCGAGCAAGACCGGGAGGTGGCTCGCGCCGTGCCGGGCGTTCACCTCGAAGGGCCATGCATCTCGCCGGAAGACGGCCCGCGGGGCGCCCACGACCGCAAGTATGTGCGCAAACCCGACCTGCGCGCATTCGACAAGCTATACAAAGCAGCCGGCGGCCGCATCGTTTACACGACGGTAGCGCCGGAACTGCCGGGGGCGGTCGATTATATCCGCGCACTTACGGCGCGTGGCGTCGTGGTGTCGCTCGGGCATCACAACGCGACCGGCGAGCAGATTGCGCGGGCGGTCGACGCGGGGGCGCGGATGTGCACGCACCTGGGCAACGGGCTCGCCTCGATGATCCATCGCCATAGTAACCCGCTGTGGCCGCAACTGGCCGACGACCGGCTGGCCGCATCATTCCTCGCCGACCTGCAGCACCTGCCCGTACCCATGCTCAAGACATTCATCAGAGCGAAAGATCCGCAAAATGTTGTCTTGGCGTCGGACAGCGTTCACATCGCGGGACAGCCGCCGGGCAGATACATGCTGGGCGAAATGTCCGTGGAATTGCTGCCGAGCGGCCGGATCTGCCTGAGCGGCACCGGCCTGCTCGGGGGAAGCTCGCTCATGCTGCTGCAGGGCGTCGTCAATGCCGCGCAGACAGGCGCCATGACGCTTTCGGAAGCATTTGCGAGCGCTTCGGACGTGCCTGCCCGCGTGCTCGGCCTGAAACGCGGCAGCGGTATGCCCGAGCCAGGGAAGAGGGCCGACTTCCTGGTATTCAGGCTGGAAGAAGGCAAGGCGGTGCCGCAGGCGTCGTTTGTCAGGGGGAAGCTGGCATAGGACGGATCAGACGGATCGGACCTATAGCGAGGCGGACAAGACTTCCTCCGCTGTTGGAAAACCTTCTTTCCCTTGGATGACGCGCACGTTTGCGCCTCTTGGCGCCCAGACGGTTGGATTAGTTGGGCCGAAGATTGCGAGGGTGGGGCAGCCCGATGCCGCGGCGAGGTGGGTGATGCCGCTGTCGTTGCCGATGTAGAGGCGCGCGCGGGCGAGCGTCCTGCCAAGCCTTGCCAGCGACATCGGCGGCAGCGACGGCTGCAATCCCTGCATCTGCTCTTCGGCAGGGCCGGTGCACCACGCTACCTGACGCCCGCGCCCCGTCAGTTCATCCGCCACGACGCGATAATCGTCCAGCGGCCAGTTCTTCTGCCGGCCGCCGCTGCCCGGCTGGATGACCACGTCGAGATCGGGCATAACTTCGCTGGCTTGAAACGACAGCCGCGGCGGGCCTGGATCCTCGAGGTCGAGGCAGTCGAGATAGTAGGCCGACGCGTGCCGCGACCAACCCGCGGGCGGCAATCCCGGATAGGCGTGGGTCTGCTTTACACCGCAGCCGCACATTGCATCAAGCATAACCTCGTCTGGCCGCAGCCACGCCACACAACGGTCGTAGCCTGCCAAAAACTTCTGCAGACGCGGTGACGGCGTCGAAAAAAGCGTGTCAAGATCGCACGCATCCGCGTCGTGGGCGACATCGGCCAACCCACCATCGACGGCAACTTCCAGCCGTTCCCGTTTGCCCAGCAGGTCGACGGGGCCGCACCTGCGAAGGCCGGACAGTGCCGGGCAGGACAACAGGAAGTCGCCTATGCCCCCGAGATGAATGACCAGCGTGCGCATCACGGGGAACGTTGGACCATTTCGTAAATGACGACGCGCGACCGCGGGTACGGGGCGAACTGTTTAACGAGGCGGAGGTCAGCCGGCGCGAGCCGCGGGTTGAGCAGCGGCGCCATACCAGGCGCCATCTGCGCCGTGTAACGCTCATCGACAACGACATACCGCGCGCCGGCCTTTTTCGCCCGGTCCACGGCGCCTTCGAGCGAGTCGTTTAGGTCGGGGCCGGTGGACGGCATGTCGGCGTAATAGGCGATTTGCGGTTTGCGCGAGAAGATAAGCCCCGGCGCCAGATTGTCGCGCATCCACAAGCCCGCGGTCTTGTATTCGAGCGGCTTTGTTGGCTGGCGGTGCATGTGATCGGCGGCTAGCGTCAGCGTCACGCCGAAAAGCATCAGCGCAACCAGCGACCCCGCCGGCGCCAGTTGAAGAACCCTGCCGAACCGCAGAGGGCGCGCGCGCCGCGCCACCACCACGATCCCCAGTGCCGACCACATCGACAACGCCACCAAGACCGACATCTGGTAGCGCGGCTCCGGCGAGAGCACGAACAGGCTCAAAAACCACTGGCAAAACGCGTAAAACAGCACAAAAAACTCCAGCCGCAAGTCGCGCGTGTGCGCGCCGTCGGGACGCCCCCCGGCCCCGTCGGGACGCCCCCCGGCCGCGCTTCCCCGCGCGCTACGTAGGGGGTGTCCCTCTTTTCTCTCTTCCTCAGGACGGTAGAAGAATCCCACCCCAATAAACAGCAGCAGCACCGGCCCGAGCATGATCGGGAGAACTTCTGTGACCGTCTTGACAGCCGTCTTGGCCATCTCGACAAACTCGAAATCCGTGATGATGCGGGTGGCGCGGTAATTAACCGCCACATGGCCTGCAACCTGGCTCATATACGCCGCGTACGCCCCCAGAAGAACGGCGCAGACCGCGGCGTACGGCGCCAGCCGCCACAGCTTCTTGCGTTCCCCTCTGCCCAGCAGCAACAGCCCCGCAATCGGCGCCGCGGCCAGCAGAAACGTCCCTTCCGGCCGCGCCAGGTGCAGCAGGAAGAAGGAAAACGCGGCCGCGGCGATATACAAGCCGCCGCGGCGCAATCCACGCGCCAGCAGCCACACCGACGTAAACCACAGCGTGGCGGCCAGCATGTCCGGCCCGACCCGGTTCGAATAGTCGGCCAGCCACGGCCACAGCGCCACGGCCAGCCCGCTGATCCGCGCAGGGCCGCGCCCGTGCATGTCGCGCGACAAGGCGTAAACCGGCAAGACCAGACAGATCCCCGCCACAAACGACACAAATAACCCGGCCGCTTCCCAGTTAAGTATGAACAGCCCCGCCAGCGCCGTCAGCGCCGGATACAACACCGGGATTTTCGGGTCGATGCCGAAGAAATGGCCTATCGAAAGCTGCTGCGCCGACACCAAATAATGAATGGCGTCGGCCGTATCGAGGACTTGCGGCGTCGCCATCACAAACGCCGCACGGACCAGGAACGCCAGCAGCATCAGTAGCGCGCAATCCCGTGCCGCGCCAGAATCATTTTCCTCGTTAATTTCCACGGCCC
>JAPLKX010000184.1 GCA_026387845.1 Candidatus Hydrogenedentota bacterium
TTTTTGAACATGCCAGCCTTGCCAACAAAAGTGGGACACCCCCCACAACTGCCGGGGGGCGTCCCAGACGCGCGGATTTCTGCGCGGGAAAACAAGAAAATGAAGGTTAGTAGTACAGAGCAAAAAACGGGGACTGACTCGATTTTCGGCAGTTTGAAAATCGTGTCTGTCCCCGCTTTTTGTGGAACGAATACGTTCGCGAATTTACGAAGTGACCCACTAAGCGGCCCGCCTGCTTGGCCAAGTCAAAGTTTCGGGGCGGCCTGGCTGCTGAGCCACTCGATGATGGGTTGCTGGTTTTGCGGATCGAAGTGGTTGTAGGTGGGGGTGGTCGAATGGGTGAAGGAGGCTTGTCGGAGCCCGTAGATGCGGCGGACGTTTCCAACGGCCTGCTCGACGAGCGGCAGCGGGGCTTCCCGGTCGAGTTTCGGCGTGACGAGCAGCAGCGGCTTGGGTGCGACGGCGGCCATGAGTTCGTCGAGGTCGTAAGGCGCCCTGTCTTCATGGCCGATGAAATAGCCGAGCCGCGGCGCGGCCATGTAGAGGTGCGACCACCGCGCAATGCCGCCGGTCAGGTTGGGGTCGGTGTCGAGTCTGTACGGGATGGGCGGGCACGCGAGGGCATAGCCGGCGGGCCGGTTGTCGACCGCGGCCAAGTGGAGCGCCACGAGCGTCCCGAAGCTGTAGCCGACGACATAGACGCGCTGCGGGTCGACATAATCGAGCCGCCCGATGGCGTCGAGCGCGGCCTGGGCGTCCCGCACCATTTTGCCAAGCAGCGACCAGCCGGGGTAGCGGGTGTAGAAGCCCTCAACTTCCTCGATCCGCCTGCCAAACCCGATCTGGTCGTAGCAGAACACGGCAAACCCGGCCTTGGCAAAACTGAGGTGGGCAATCGACCCGCGGTGGTAGGCGGGGTTGAAACCGGACGGACAGGTCCACGGGTGCAGCCACAGGATCGCGGGGACTTTTTGGCCGCCTTTGATCGTCCCCTTCTTGGCATACACGTCGGCGTTGAGGTACTCGCCAAACATGATGTCATCCTTTTCGAGACCTTGCGTATCGGCCCGTCCCAACAATTCATCGATATGCGCCGCATCGACCCCGTAGCTGCCTTTTCCCGTGTGCGCCGCGCCCGGCGCTGTTCCCAAGACGGCGGCAACAGCCCCTGGCAATTGCGCGCGCCGCCCCTGCCACTCCTCGAGCGTAGCCGGCGTTTGCCCAAACGGGCGCGCGGGGAACGAGTCGGGATCAAGCGGCGCGGGGTCGGTTCGAGCCCAGGCGGGCCAGTCATAGGGATGGATGAAACGGTCGGGAAAGTCGTAATTGGCCCGGCCGAACTGGAGGTCGCACCAGTCCACGTACCTTTCGATAATGGTAGGCCAGGTTTCGTGGCCGCCGGGCCGCCACAAAATCTTGATCTTGTCGGGCGCGCCCAGGAGTTGATAGACCGGCCGGACGGCCAGGAGCGTTTGCTGAATGGCCCAGGTGCTCTCGACGGTGTCGTTGATCGCCGTGCTGATGAGACACGGGCGCGGCGCCGCCATCGCTACAAGGTCCGTGAGGTCGACGGGCAGCTTGTCTTCCCGCCCTGCGAAAAACCGGAACCGCGGGTGGAACCAGTCGGGGAAAGCGCGGGTGATGTTTTCGATACCCTCGGCAAAATGCTGTTCGCCGTGGTATCGCGACGAGACGACGCCGCCGGTCCCGCTGCTCGACGAGATCACGAGCGCAATCCGCGGGTCAATCGCCGCGGCCATAAGCGACATTTTGCCGTTCCGGCTGTGCCCCGTGATGGCAATTTGATCGGTTCTGGCCTCGGGCACCATCTGAAGATAGTCGACGCATCGGCCCGCCGCCCACGCACGGCGCGCAAGCCGCGACCAGTCCTGCTTCGGGTAGGCGTCCGCGAACGAGTCGGTGTCATCGGCAACGTCGCAGCCCGCGTAGACGCAGGCCAGATATCCCCTGCGAACCGCGATCAACGCCCAGGCGCGGTGGTTGGTTTGAGTCATGAAAACGGGGAACGGGCCGGGCCCTTTAGGGATGAGCAGTTCGACGCGGAGCGATGCGGCGTGCTCGGGTCCGAACTTAAGCACGACGTTTCGGACGAGCGCGCCGGACTCTTCGTGTTCGTCAACGATGTCAGCGATGAGGTTGTCGGGCGGGGGCGGTATGGAACCGAGGATCCAGTGGTGGAGGCTCTGCATAATTTGCGCACGCCGCGCGGGCCATTGTGCGGGGTCGGTGATAGGCGTTTCCGAACCAAACCGGCCGGCGTCGAGCGGTCCGGGCAGTACGGCCCTGCTTGGAATCGAGTCAAAGTCCGGCGGCATTTCGCCGGATTGCTGGAGCCACGCTTCCCAGGATTCGTTTTTGGGGAGCGTGGCGCGGATTTCGGCGAGGGTTTGTTCAGGCGACGCGGTCATAATCGCGGTAAGCAGCAGACACAACATGAGCGGCATCCTCCTCGCATTGAGCATAGACGACAGGCGACGGGGCTTCAACAAGGGCGCGCGGGATAGAATAAGACGCATCCCGGCGTGGCGTTTCGACCTTTACAGACGGTCCGCCCGCAGCAAACCGATTACCACCAGCACCTCGTTGTGATCCGCAAGGCGCGTAGCCGCGGCTTCATTCCATGTAGCCCAAGGCTTTCATTTGCTGTTCGGTTTGCGGATCGATGTCCACGCCGGACTTGACCTCCGGCTCGGCGAGCCCCGCGTGCAAAGTCTGCTGACGCTGAATATACGCCAGCAATTCCGCCTTTAGTTCCTCGACCAATGCCGGGTGCTGCCCAGCTACATCGGTTGTTTCATAGAAATCGGTTGCGAGGCTGTATAACTGAGGATTTCGGCCGTTCATGGTACAAAGCAGTTTCCAGTCGCCTTTCACCGCCCCAACCACGCCGTGCCACTTCGAGACAATCAGCCGATCATTAAACAACGACGCCTTTCGGCCCGAGATCAACGGCAGCAGGCGCCGGCCCTGGAACTGCTTGGAGGGCTTCTGCCCCGCCATGTCCAGGATCGTGGGCGCCACATCCAGCAGCGACACGTTCTCATTAACCTCCCGCCCCGCCGGCAACGTCCCCGGCCAGCGGATCAGCAGCGGCACGTTCGTGAGCGTGTTGTACGGCTTGCTATAGTGGCGCCAGTGGTTTTCATGTTCGCCGAAGCCCTCCCCATGGTCCGCCGTGACAATGACTACCGTGTCTTCCGTCAAGCCGAACTCTTCAAGCCGGTCGATCAACGTTTTGAAATTGGTGTCGGCATACGAAATGGCCCCGTCATACAAGTCCATCGGTGTTTGACCTTCCGGCGACTTGAAAGCGCTCCGGAACGGCTCGGGCGGATCATACAAGAATTCCTTGCTGTCAGGCCCTCCCTGCCGGATGTCATGCGGTTCCATCGAATGGATATACAACAAGAACGGGCGGTCCCGGTGTTTATGGATAAACTCCCATGCCCTCTGCTGCGTTACCGCCGGAAGCTCCCGCATCTTCAGCACCTTCCTGCCAAGTTCCGTATGCAGATGAACCGGCTCAAGGTAACTGTACGAGGCGCGCGGAAGCGTCTCCAGCGGCGTGTTCGGGTTTTCCGTCAGCGCACACGTCTCATAGCCGGCCCGCCGCAGCAATTCAGGAAAGGTTGCCAGCTCTTCGGGCAATACCTCGAGGCCCTCGACGCCGTGGTAAATCTGGTCAACGCCTGTCAAGAA
>JAPLKX010000358.1 GCA_026387845.1 Candidatus Hydrogenedentota bacterium
TCTTTTCCTCCAGGAATCGTAAGGATCCGCGCCACTGCTGGCGGCATCGTGGCATTCGTTCTCGCGATAGTTTGGCTTTCCCAATTGATGTGAATCTTAACAGGTTCGCCCGCAGGCGGCGCTCCCATTTGCCACAAGCTATCCAATTCTGACGTCTTCCAGTCCACATCAAATTTCACGCACCAGCCATAATCGTCCTCGGGGTAGATTCTCGTACTATAAACGACCTTACAGTTCCTCGTATCGTAGACGCTAATCATCCCACGGAACTCAGAAATGATAAGGCTACCGTCTGCCGATACAACCCCGGCGTCCTTATTGTAAACCTTCAACCCTGGGGCCATCATTGTGGTCCCCGTAGCAACGTTGACTATAAGAGGATCAGAATAGACAAAATCGCCATAGAGAAACTCCTCCGCCACCAGCGAAATGACAAACCTTGGGTCCGGCCGTTCAGGCTTCCCGCTGCTCGCACGTGGCATTTGCAGGACTATGTCCGGCAACACACTCAATTGAGAAGTCTCTACGACCATTAGAGTCATTTCCGCAGTCGTAGCCAATAGAAGTCGGTTACCATCCGGAGAGAGAGCCGCGTCGTTTATGTGCCGATCACGTACGAAGTCTGAAAGATGCACGGATTTGATCAATTCAAATCTGTTGTCAAACTTCTCAATCAGTCCGTATTCTCCAATGGTATAAATATTTGAAGAACGGGAGGCTGTATCATCGGAGCGTGCAGATCGATTTGTCATCAATGCTCCGATACAAAGCAATATTGTTAGGATCGGCTTCATAAGAGCTCCTTATGGCGTGTTCCAAGGTTTCGAAGTTACAAATCCAGCAACTTGCTCTGCGTACGGGATCTCATCACCCCCCTGAGGATTAGGGTAGCCAACCCAAGTGTGGCTATCCTCAGGCTCATTTCTATAAACATGATACATCCTCCAGCGTCTGTAGTGAGCAAATACATCTAAATCGCTGACTGTCAGAGCCGGAATAGGCTTCGGAACGAGCGTTGCGTTCAGAACTGCAATATCATTAGTGACGTCGGCAACGCATCCGTTATAATTAACTATCCCGGCAGCACAATTCGCTGACCAACCCCATACTTGTGCCATCGTTGGATACGGAACTGTTATTTGCATTATGCCGTAGCCGCCATCATGCAGGCCGCAGGCCAACGGCACCCCAATGTATTGGTGGTTGTCAAAGAGCGTGACAGGGGAATTGACGTTTCGCGGAACATCAAATTGCCTGTGTCCGTACACACTTTCCTTCCAGCCTATCGCACGCAAGTTATCTGTTGGCAGAGCTTGGAGCACCGGCGCACGTTGTGGGTTCGCGCCCTGAATTTCAAACTCATAACTTCCTGGCTGTTCCATTCCACAATATTGATAAATCAGCGTGGCGTGGCCGCCCATAAAGTCGCCGTTCCAGTTGATAACCCATTCAGCGCCTCCTGGGAGTTCTATTGGTCCAGTCGCTGGAAACCACGATTCAAGCAAGCCTGTTTTGTCTGCATTAAACCAGATGCTTAACCGCCACTGAACAGTAAAGGAGGAATTGCCATTCGGAACGCTGGCGACCAATGTGGGCATGGCGGGGGCTTCCGTAATGAAGGCTTTTCCCATTTCCTCGACGTCTCTTTCGGCGGAACCGAGTTGCTGCACGAGCATGACGGGCTTCTCCATAAAGACGGCGGTTACGCTTTTGCTTGAGTTCATTGTGACTGTAGTTGGAGAACCTGTTGGACTGGCGACGTCCCCAATCCATTCCGAGAATTGAAAACCGGTCAGCGGACAGGCCGTAATGGTAACCTGTTCCCCTTGCGAATAGTACGCTTTGGCAGGGCTGGCTGTGACATAGCCTCCAACGCAGCCCTCATAAGCACCTTCACCACCGTCGTCGATAGCCGTATTTGTTGTCAACTGCCATTCTGTCTTTTTTCGAAACACGGCGGTTCTTGCCGAGGGAGGAGAAGTCTCTTCCCCGCTCCAGTGATCAAACTCCCATCCGGGAGCAGGCACGGCATCGTAAGCGCCATCCGGAAACCCCTCCTGGCATGTTGTATAGTCAGTAAAGAGAGCGTACTCAGGGTAATGCTCCTCGGGGTAGACCACAACCGAATAGTAGGCTGCCCCTCGCCCACTTGTACTGACCCTAACAGTCCAAGTATCTTCACAAGGGTACCCCCCAGGAAAGCACGTCGTGAAGATATCCTGGCCGAGCAGAGCGCCCGAAACGTGATTCGCCGCAATTCTCCCACACCCATCCCAGCAGACATCAGAGGTACAACTTACGGTGTATCGGGCATGCTCTGGTGCGCGAAAGGCCCGGCAGCCATAGTTACGGCATCCGCCTTGATACCATGATTCCGGCATTTCGTAGAATGAGCTTTCAAATCTACCGTCTATCTTTTCCGACGGCGGTGGAGGGAAGAACGGGTCGGGCACCGGGACTAGCCATAAGTAGCGAGTGCTAAAGCATGCCTTCACCTCTAGAATGTCATCGGGAAGAATTGTTACCGTAATGTTTGTGTCGCGTGAGCCCGAGGGTAACACCCCAGCCGAGCCGTGCACGCAGGTCCATGATTGGAATTCAACTCCGTCATAAGGTTTTGCAATTAGATTGACTTCAGTTCCCACAGGCAGCGAAACATCCTGGTCGAGCGGAATTTCCCCATTCGGTCCAATGGCTTGCACATCCCCTAGCTCCTCTCCATATGCAGGAATCGAGACAAACTGACGGTGTATATGGATCGTTCCGGTCTGGCAAGTTCCACATGCAGGCATGGAAGGAGCATTTGGCTCGTTTGGCTGTCCTGCACGGTCTCCATCGGTTCCCATGTCTGTGAATGCATTGAACGTAGCTTCATTATTGCCGCCGGCCTCTCCAAGCGATTCGACCGCCTCTTCCCACTCGCGCGAGTTACAGAACCCATCGCCGTCAGCATCGTGACCAGCATAGAAGTAATCTTGCTGCGAGGTATCGTACAGTTCGTCGTGGATAACTGCACCGTAGAGAAGGTCTCCCGGATGACCCCAAGTCGTGAGATGCTTCAGGCTTTCAATTGTCTGGTAGTCGCCGAGCGTCATGTAGGCGGCACAAGCCTGCTGTATTAGCGGGTACTGCTGCAGGTTTGGCATATCGACCAGTATTTGGGTCAGGTTCTGCACCCAGGCATTGTACAGCAGATCCGCAATAAGGCCGCTGGCTCCTCCGAAATCCGTATTCGGTTGCGTCAGGAACGTCTGAAGAAGCAGGAACTCGGCGGCATCTGGAATTCCATTTCCGAGGAAATAGTGGGTTCCATTTATAGAGGTAATGCCGTTGTGGTCAATGCTCAAATAGGCGTTAGTGGAGAGTCCAAGCTCGACGAAAAGGGCCGAAAGAGCGGCTAGAAGGTCGAGTCCCGCCACTTCGGGCCGGTATACAAACTCCGCCGTAATTTGTTTGTCGCTTATCGTAGCCGTCTCGGTTGGATTATCATATTCCTCGAAGATGTCTCCGGACCACTTCTTGAAGAGCCATCCCGTATCTGGTGTTGCCGCCAAGGGCAGATTGCCAAGAGAACATTCCTCAGGTATGTCGCACAGCGTCGGGCAGGAGTCGCTGTAGCGGGCGAAATCCCACGTCTTGGGATTGCCGGCGGTGGCATAGCCGTCGCCGAGGTAGACGCTGCCTTGTCCTTGCACCTCGACGGTTACGGCTACCGTTTCGAGACTGGCATAGCATTCGGGAGTTGCGGCAGGAAGATTGGGAAACATGATGTACCACAGGAACAAGGCATTGAGTATTTCCGGTTCATTATAGAAATACTGGACCCACCGCATTTCTTCGGCGTTGGTGAAGCCGTCGCCGTCCTGGTCGCCGGTGGACTGGGGGTTATCGTCGCAGACAATGTCGGCGGAGACGTAGACTTCGCGGTCGCGCAATTCCCGGATTTCGCCGCAGATCGCCCAGACGGTGAGCGGGTTGCCGTCCATGTAGATGGCGTCGCCGGCGTCGATTCCAGCGTTGGCCATGATGCCCCACGAGCCGCAGAATGGTTCGCCGCCGAGCGTGGTGATATTGTTCTCCATCAAGTTCAGGTACTCGAGGTTGACCAGGCCTTCGAGTGGATGGACATCATCCATGCCGCACCCGATTATGCTCAGGCTCGTGAGATTGGTTAGATATGCAAGCACGTTGAAGTTCGTAATGGGATTGTGGTCGATCAACAATTCGGTGAGTCCGGTACAGAGTTCAAGGCCGGTGAGGTCGGTGATGCCGCAGTCGATCAGGGTAAGGCTTGTCAGCGACTCGAGCCGCTGCGCCGTCAAGTCGTCGCACGGGTTGCCCAACGTATAGCGCATCATAGCCTCGAGATTGGCGTCGTTGATACGGGTGTCGTTGCAGAAATAGGCCTCAACCGTGGCGTCTCTGTTTAAGTAGAACATGTGGGTGAACGGGTTTGCTTTACCCAGAAAATTGGGCTCCCCGGGGAGGTGGTTGGGAGACCAGTTAAGAAAAGTGTGACCCGTATCTGGAATGGCTTCAATTTCGACCACTGCGAGGTTATTGAAGACGTAGGGAGGCGACTGGAGGACTCCATTCAGCCTGACGGTGACGGTTCCGTTGACGGGTGTCACGACGGTCAAGATTACCTGGACCGGCGGGTCGTCGCAAGCCGAGGCGGCAGGATTCCAGAGTGTCAAAAACGCCAGGGTCAAGAAGGCAAACCACGTGCAGGCGCTACGCCCGCACCACAATTCTAGGCTGGCGGCCTGAGACTGGAGACTGGAGGCTTGTGTGTTGGACGGCGCGGGCAGGATGACCGCGCCTACGTTTGCGAAATTGATATTTTTTTTCATGGCTGTCTCCCCCTTAGAGTCCGGCCACTGCGTGGAGGTGGGTGGCGTCTTCTTGCCATTTGTTGCACAGGACGCTTCCGGGGTAGAGCGCGGCGAGTTGGTCGAACAGGGTCGCCGCCTCGTCGAGCGCGCCGCGGCGCACCAGCGCGTAGGCGTAGTGGGCGAGGCGGCGGGGGCCTTGCTCGAACAGGTTGATGTCCACCGGCTCGGTTTGACGCGGCAACATCAGGACGTCCTTGAGGTCAGTGGGGGAAACGGCCACCTCGGGGTATTCCCGCGCCACGATGAGTTGGTTGAGCGCGGCGCGGGCCTCGTCGAGCGGGACGGGGTCTTGCGCCGTCAAGGCATCCGCCGGCACCGCTGAGGCTTCGCGAATTGCAGCGGCCTCTTGATCGGTCGTGTTAGGCCCGACGAGCCCGTCGACCAGGACCATGCTGCGGAGGCACCAGTCGCGCACGGATGCGTCTTCAGAATTGGCGGCCATATCCTCCACCAACGCGGCGCAGGTCTGGCGAAGTGCCGCGGCGTCAGCCGCCGCGCCTTTGTTTGTGGCAACGGACGCCGCGTCCTGGGCGAGCGCCACGATTGGGTCCGTGGACAGGATGTCCTGGATTTGTTCGTTCCACGGAAGCAGTGTGGCCAGCGCCTCGACCGCTTCGAGGCCATCCGCGACGGGTCGGGACTCGGCGAGGTCCGTCAGACTGGCTTCCTCGGCCGAGCGGGCGCCTTCCCCGCCCGAGAGTGCGCCGAACAGGGCCTGGATGTCCGGCAACGGGCGGAAATTCGGGCCAAGACATGCCCGGACGTGCTCGCGCACCACTTCGGTGGCGAGACGGCTCGACGGCAACGCGGCGGCGAGCGCGTTGGTGGCGTCGAGCATTCGGCCGACCTCGTCCATGCCAATGCGGGTCCACAGGTAGGGGGATGCGGCCATCAGGTTGCCTCCGGCACGCACGAGCGCGGACTTGCTTTGACTCAGCGCGTCGATCTTCTCCCACATGCGTGCGGCGTCGAATGGTTCGAGCCCGCGCCACGACGCATACTGCTCCGTCTCG
>JAPLKX010000670.1 GCA_026387845.1 Candidatus Hydrogenedentota bacterium
GTCCGTTCGTATGTTATGTTTTCCGCTTCTCTCATTACCGTACTGAGCTTAGTCCCCAGCGCATCCGCAACGCGAGCTAACGCATCAGGGTAAATGGAGGGTAAATGGGGACAGTCACGAATGGCACTGACTTAAGCTCAACCCGTTTGGGGTAAATAGCTTGTGCATGAGTCCATCTTATGCGTTCTGGGCCTCACGATGCAGGAATCCGTCATCATGCACTTGAAAAAGCCCGTTTCTATTACGTCTTACGCGCGACACCCAGCGAGGTTGCTCTTCGGGTAGCTGGATACTAACCACATCGTTTCAGTGCAAGTCTTTTTCTATGAGTGCGTTGCGGTTAAGTCAGTGCCATTCGGGACAGTCACCGTTTATTTTGTCTGAAGAGGATTTCGACGACAGGATTTCTCCTTCTCCCAATTTGTCCTTTGTAATTTGTAATTACGGGGTCTTGATCTCCCGCGTCGCCGGATCGAAAGTTACCTTCCTCTTCTGCACGTACGCCTGATCGCCCAGCAGTACGGCTATCGCGTGCATATAGCCGAACTCGATGTTGGCGTTGGGTTGGTTGCCGTTGCGGATGCAGTCGAACCAGTTCTTGGCATGTTCTGGGCCGGGGTAGGGCGGGTCGGTGTCGAGGAGCTTCTCCTCCGTAAACTTCCGGATGCACCCTTCGGTAGACGCGACGGGATTGGCGAGGTCGTGGCCGAAGCCCGATTTGATCACGCCTTTCTGGAACATCCACCGGGTCATCTCGGCGTCGATACAGCTTCCGAAATGGCTGGTGAACTGCGTGTGGAACCCGTCTGCATAGTCAAGCATGACGACGAGTTGATCCGGGCACGTGCACCTGGGGTCGTCGCCGCACTCGTACCGGCCGCCCCACGCTGTCGCCGACACCGGCATTCCGCAGCCCGTCACAAAATGTACCGCATTGATGAAATGGCTCATCCACCCGCCGATCGCGCCGCTCGAGAGCTCGTAGTAGCCCATCCAACACGCGTGCATGTGCGCGTCGAACGGACGCATCGGCCGCGGGCCCAGGAACGCGGGCCAATCGGTCTCGGCCTCGGTCTGCGGCCCCTTGTAATTCACCCAGTAGGGCGTCAACGTCGATTCCGACGACTCGACCCGGAACAGTTGGCCCATCTTCTTGTCCGCGATGAATTGTTTGATCGCCCGCGCGCCGGGGCTGCTCACGCCCTGCGTCCCCATCTGCACCGCCATCTTCGACGCTTTCACGGTCTCATAACACTTATTCAATTCCGGCAGGTCCGCGAGCACGCTCGCCAGCGGTTTCTCGACGTACACGTGCTTGCCCGCCAGCACCGCGGCCGTCGCCTGGCCGCAATGCAGGTGGTCCGGCGTCGCGATGAGGACCGCGTCCACGTCCGGGTCCTCGAGCAGTTTCCGGTAATCCGCGTACATTTTCGGTTTCAGCCCGTAGGCCTTTTCCGCCTCGCCCGGGTATTCCTCCTGGCGCTTCTTCCAGATGTCGCACGCCGCCACCAGCGCCGTGTTCGCGTTCGCCGGTACGAACATGTTCTGTACCACCCACCGGCCACGGCCGCCGCACCCAATCAGCCCGATGTTGATCCGGTCGTTCGCCCCGATTACCCGGCCCGCGACTACGCGGGGCGCGCTCGCCGCACTCTGGCCCAATACCATACCTGCCGCCGCGCCCGCCGCCACACTCTGCCGGATAAACTCACGCCGCGTTGCACCTTTCCCGCTCTTGCTGCTCATCTTTTTACCCTCCCTTTGCCGCACCCATTCTGCCCTCGCGCCCGACCGGAAACAAGTAGGCGCCGGCTTCTCTTTATTTCCCGGAGGCCGCAGAGCAATAAAAATGTCTTTCTTATGTCCTTTATGTCCCTTAGGTCGCTTTATCAGCAGTGTTGGCAGTATCCGCACCTGTTTTGTCAGTCAAATCCCCCTCGTTCCGCAAAAATTTGCGCCATTTTCCCTCCTGTTCATTGAACTTCAAGCGACCAACGTTGTAAGTTTCCCACTGCGGTTCTGAACCAAGGGAGAGACAATCGCCATGAACAAAAACCCGATTATTGTGTGCTTCATCCTAGCGTGTTTTTGGATGCCTGTTTTGTCTGCGCAAGGCGTGGACATGAGCCAGTTGTACAGAGTCAAAGACGCCGAGACCCGCTCGATCAGCCCCGAGAATTCCACCGGCGAAAAGGGCAAAGGCGGCATGGCGACCCTCGAGGAAGGGACGGCGGCGCACGCGGCGCGCGACCTCGGGCAAGCCCGCGCCGTCGGTCGAAGTGCCGGTAGGCGACTTCTTCGCGGCGGGCTGGGGCATGGGCAACGAGCCGCGGATTACGTCGCTGGCGATGTGCGTCAATCCGCGCAGCGGGTTTAATTCGTATTGGCAGATGCCTTTCACCAAAGGATGCAAGATAACGATGGAGAACCTCGCCGGGAAGATAGCGACGGTTTACTACCAGGTCAACTATTCGCTCGAGGCGGTCGCGGAAGGCACGCAGTGTTTTCACGCGCAGTTCCGCCGGGTGAACCCTTTGCCGTCCAAGGACGTCTATACGATTGTCGACGGCATCAAGGGCGCCGGCCAGTACGTCGGGACCTACCTCGCGCACGGGGCGAACAGTCCGGACTGGTGGGGCGAGGGCGAAGCCAAGTTTTACATCGACGGCGACACGCAGTTCCCCACGATCTGCGGCACGGGCGAGGAGGATTACTTCTGCGGCTCGTACGGTTACAACGAGCGCAAGGAGCGCGGCAAGGACGTCTACGACAACTTCACCAGCCCGTACTCCGGGTTCTACCACGTGCCGTTTAAAGGCGAGCAGCGCCGGTTTGGCGAGTACCGGTGGCACATCAACGACCCGGTCCGGTTCAAGAGCGACCTGCGCCTAACGATCCAGAGCCTCGGGTGGCAAAGCGAGGGGCGGTACCTGCCGCTGCAGGACGACCTGGCGTCGGTGGCGTACTGGTACCAGTCCGAGCCGCACAACGCCTTCCCGCCGTTGCCCGCGAAGGCAAAGCTGGTCATCCAGGAATAGGCGGGACAGAGACCAGCCGCAGGCTGCCGTGCGGTGGGGTCGCGCTCCCGCGCGACCGGACGGCGGAGGTGGCGCTACAGATCCACGCTGGTGTACGAGTCGCGGTCGAGCAGGAGCTCGACCCCACCGCACGGCGCCACAGGCAGAGTTATTTCGCCGACTCGCTCAGTTGCACGAGCTGGTTGAAATCGGCGTCGTTTCGCGCGGGATCAAATTGGAGCGCGGCCTCGGTGGCGATCAACTTCTGGCGCTTGCCCTCGAGATAGGCGCGAAGACTCTTGTCGGGTGTCGCGAGATAGACGGCGACGCGGCTGGTGTTTTCCTGAATTTCGACGGCGCCGTCCTGGATCGACCACGTTGTATCGTAGACGCCGTCGGCGTCCATGCGGAACACGTCCGCAACACCTTGCAGATATGCGGGCAGCGGGAAACGCCACCGCGCGTCGCGGGGCGGGCCGAACCTGAACACCTTTTCTTCCGGGTCCGGGGCGTAATCCAAGTCCAGCGCGAACAGGAGTGCGGCGCGCGGCCCGCAGACCGAAGCAATGTCCCAGTCCAGTTGATTTTGGCCGCGTGTCAGGCGTTCGAACCGATAGGCGTCGCCTTCGAGAAGGAACTCGTCGATCATGCGCAGTTCACGGCCGATTCGGCCCAGTTCATCGAGTGTGTCGCGCCAATCGACCAGGGTTTTCAAGCTGAGGTTGAACCAGTAGAGTGAGGTGATGCGCGTCGATATGGCGTGGTATGCCTGCAGGTGGATTTCGTCGGGCGTGGGCGAGACTCTTTTGCGCCCGCCGTACACCTCCCACTCTTCGTGAGGCCCTTGAGACCAGATTGCGCACGGCATTGGCCGGTTCAGTTCGCGAAGCGACCGGCACATGTCGCCGATGGTCTCGAGCGGCGCGCCCCACCCGATGCGTTTTTTGCCCCACCGTTCGTACCTCCGCCAGGCGTCGGCAGAGGGCGCCGTAACGCGATACGCGTCATAATGCGGGAAGTCGCTGAGCCCGGCGTAGTCGCGCCATATCCGTTCCTCGCTGTGCGTCACGGTTGTCGCCAGCCGGGTCGTGGCATACGGGTGCAGCTTCTCCCAGACGTCCTGCGGCGGGACGGGATGTCCCCCGCCGTACTGCGGTTCGCCGAGAAACTCGACGGCGTGGATTTTTGGGAGCATCGCGTCCGTATCATAGGTTTCAAAAGGCGTCATTGCGCCGAAATATTTGAGCGGATAGCGATCGTAGAGTTCAGTGTCGCTGTAGCCGGGTGTGATCTGAAGGTGAGCGGCATTCACATAGAGGCGTTTGAGGGCTTTGAGGAATGGCTCTTTTGCAACGGAATTTTTAGGGCCATTGACCCAGCCGCCCGAGATGTCAAATCGCTCCGGCTTGATTCGCAGATACGCCCAGAGAGACGATGCATCTCCTCCGGCCCGCGCCAACGTCACCTCAACCACGGTATAGGTAAGCGGGAGCGGGCCGGTCTTGACGGAAAACCCGCCGCGATCGCCTGCAGAAATCGTGGTATGGCCGTTGAACCCGTCCAACGGTTGCAGCGGGGGTTGTGGTAAGAGGACCCGTGGCGACTTTGGATTCTGGGGCAGCCAAAGACGGCAGGACCGGATTTCCACGGCTGAACTCGATGCGTTGGCAATGTGAACTACCATGACATCGGGTTGGATGGCGGAATCGGGGGCAAAAAACGTTATGGCGGACAGCCAGCAATCGGGCTTATCGAATGAGATCTCCGTGGATAGCCAAGGCGATCCTTCCGGGCCGGCTTCAACGCGCGCGCGGCCACCAGGTCCAAACCGCGCGACGCGCGAGTTGAACGTCCACACCGTCAATGCGCCCGGCGGCAATTGAAGCTTTTCTCCCGGAGTGGCGGACGGCATGTCGTGCCAAGACCAGTCCTTCGCCGCAAGTAGTTGGGCGGGTGACTTGCCGTCAAACCGTAGCCGCGTTTGTTCTTCCATGATCAACGGGTTGGCGTTTGACGCGGCGCCATTGCGCAGGAACAACTGCACCCGCGCGCCAACGGCAGGTTCCGGCGCACGGGCGTAACGCATAGACTCCGCCATCACGTGCGGCGTGACCGTCAGCCCGGCAATACCCAGCGACGAATCGGCGGCGTGGGCGGCAAGGGCAAAAGATACTCCAACCATTAATGCGACCATTCCAATGGCCCCCGATGTTTTCATGTCACAACCTCAGATTCACTCCGTGCATTCGGGGAATGCGTGCATTCAGGCAATGCTTGCATTTTCAAATCAGCTTGTGCAAATTGTTCTTGTGCCGGCTCTTGCAGAGTCATGCGCATGAGTCCGGCGGATAAACCCGGAAGAGGTGGCTATAGTGGCGACTCAAGCTTTTTCGGCGATGCGGCGCTCGCTGACGTGGTGCTTTTTGGTGAGTGCAGGCATTGCTTCCCTGGAAGCGCTTGGTTACTGTTTGACGCAGGGGGCGGAAAACGCCTTGCCATTGGCGGAATTCGCCCAGCGCTTTTCCAATACGTGCTTAATCTTGCTGGTTGCGACCACAGCCACGTGGATCGTCATTTGGTTTTTCGTGGTTTGGCTGGGCGGGGTGCGGCCGGGCCTCGCGCTTTTCTTCATGCTGTCCTTCTTCGCGCTGTTGGGCTTCCTGGTTTCATTGCTGGACGTGGGCCTCGCGTTGACGGCGAAGCTTGCGCCGTACCAGTCGTTGTTGATGATGGACTCCTTCTTCTTTTCGCTTATTGCAGCCGTCCTAGCCAGCCTTATCGTGGGAAAGGTCTCCCGCCGTGCCCGTCCCATGGGCCTCACCCCGCGCGCATTCACCATGCTTGCCGTCCTGCTCGCGGCGACCGCGTTCGCAATCTGGAGACGGGGCGGCCGGTTTTCGCAGGCGCCGGTCATTATTTTCTGGGGTGTGTTTGCGGTTGCGGCGGTTGCGGTGATGGTGGTTCTCTGGTGGCTGGGCAGAAAACCGATCCGCCTCGGCGTCACGCTTGCGGCTTTTTCGGCAGCGGTTTTTGCGCCGCTCTTTGTGCCGCTCTTTGTACCGTTGGCACTTGGCCCGGCTCCCGTTCCGCAGCCGCCCGCGAAAACCGCCTCTGCTTTGTCCCATCCCATCAAGCATGTGATTCTGATTACGGTAGACACCCTGCGCCGGGATGCCCTTGGATGCTACAACCCCAATACGACCGGCAGCCCCCGTATCGACGAGTTTGCGGGTGATTGCGCCCTTTTCATGAACGCCTTCAGCAGCGCGCCGTGGACCTACCCGTCGATAGCGTCCATCCTGACAGGGTTGGCGCCGCGTGTGCATCAGCTTATCGACGGCAGGCTCAAGTTGCCGGAGAACGTCCCCACGATGGCCGAGTATATGGAAGGGGCCGGGTATCGCACAGCGGGTCTTGGCTACAATTCGATTCTGTTGCCGCGGAGCCGGCTTGACAGAGGATTTGAGCAATACGACTGGTTCCCGAGTTACGCATTGACGGTCAAGAATTTCGACGTGGGCCTCACGCACGAACTGTTGAACCTGACCTTCGTTCGAAGACCGTCGACGGCCCAATTGACGGATCAGGCAATTCAATGGTCTAAGGACAACGCGCAACAGGATTATTTCTTCTGGATCCACTATTTTGACCCGCATACGCCCTACGCGCCTCCCGCGGAGTTCCTGCCAACCGACCCGAAAGGATACGCGCGCTGTACGACGGGGAAGTTCGTTATGTGGACACCGAGATCGGCCGGTTGCTCGATTCACTCAAGGCCCTCGGCATCTATGACGACGCCCTCATCGTGCTGACCGCCGACCACGGCGAAGAGTTCTGGGACCACGACCGGTTCGAGCACGGGCACACGCTGTTCAACGAATTGATTCAGGTGCCTTTCCTGATCAAACTCCCCGGGAATCCGCCCGGCAAGACCGTCGACGCCGGGGTGACCACGCAAGCCATCCTGCCCACCGTTTTGAACCTTTGCGGCATTGCGCCCAATTCTGCCGAGGCGATGCCGCAGCCACTTTCTCCGCTGCTCGACGGCGCGCAGGGAACGGTCGCTTCACAGGAAGCGGCGGTTTCGCAGCCGATCTTCAGCGGCGCCTGCCTTTTTCACGACCACGCCGAGAGCGTCATCTTTGACCAGATGAAATATATCCGGCAGACGATCTCC
>JAPLKX010000260.1 GCA_026387845.1 Candidatus Hydrogenedentota bacterium
GCTATCAGGCCCATGAAAGACGGCGTCATCGCCGACTTCGAAATCACCGAAGCCATGCTGCGCTATTTCATCGAGAAAGTTCACAACCGCAAACGCCTCGTTTGGCCGCGCGTCGCCATCGGCATTCCGTCCGGCATCACCGAAGTCGAAAAACGCGCCGTCACTGAAAGCGCCACGCTCGCCGGCGCAAAAAAAGTTTACCTGATCGAAGAGCCCATGGCCGCCGCCATCGGCGCCGGACTCCCCGTCCACGAAGCCCAGGGATGCATGATCGTCGACATCGGCGGCGGCACCACCGAAGTCGCCGTTATCGCACTCGGCGGAATCGTCTTCTCAAAATCCGTGCGCATCGCCGGCGACGAAATGGACCAGGCCATCATCCAGCACCTCAAGCGGACCTACAACATGATGGTCGGCGAGCGCACCGCAGAAGAAATCAAGATCGCCATCGGGTCCGCCTTCGAACTCCAGGAAGAACTCGAAATCCAAGTCAAAGGGCGCGACCAGGTGCTCGGACTTCCAAAAATCCTCACCATCACCTCCGAAGAAATCCGCGAGGCACTCCGCGAACCCGTCAGCGCTATCGTTGACGCCGTCAGAGTCACGCTTGAGCGCACACCGCCCGAGTTGTCCGCCGACATCGTTGACCGCGGCGTGGTCCTGGCGGGGGGCGGCGCGTTGCTCCGCGGGCTCGACCAGTTGCTTTCGCGCGAAACCGGCCTCCACGTCACCGTCGCCGAAGACCCACTGACGGCCGTCGCGCTCGGCACCGGCAAATATCTCGAAACCCTTAAAGGCTACAAAGACGAAGACGAAATGTAGGGTTGATCTCATCACGACGACTTAGAGAACACCGGCCGACGCTCGTTTTTGTCGTCCTGGCCATGCTTTCCCTGGCCTCGCTGGCCATGGGCACGCAGACGTTGCTTATCCGCGGCGGCATTCACTCCGCTGTCTCCATCACCAAATATCCGTTCCTCAAGATCATGAATGCCGCCGAAGGCGTCGTCGACTACGCGGCAGGCATCGTCTTTTCCTACAACGCCGCCCACGAAGAAGCCCGTGTCGCCCGGGAACGGCTCGCTAACGTCATGCAGCACGCTTCCGAGCGCGGCGAACTCCTCTCCGAAAATGAGCGGCTGCGACGCCTGCTCGGGTTTGTACGCAACGAGCAGGGGCTCAACCTCGAGCCGGTCGCCGTCATCGAGGCTTTCAAAGGCCACCTCACCATCGATCGCGGGTCCCTCCACGGCCTCGCCGACCCCATGTGCGCCGTTACCGACGAAGGCGTCGTCGGAGTCGTCACCCAGGTCGACATCCTCAGTTCAAACCTGATCACCCTCCACAACCCCGAATGTAAAATCAGCGCTATGGTCGAACGAAACAGAGTCCGGGGTATTGTCCACGGAAGCAGCAGCGATCTCAGCCGGTACTGCACCTTGCGTTATATCGACATGAAGGACGATGTCAAGCGAAACGACCTCGTCGTCGCAAGCCCGGGAAGCATGTTCCCCACCGGATTCCCGATCGGCCGCATCGCCGAAATCGACGACACCGGCTCGCTCTGGAAACTCGCCTACGTCGAACCCGTTGTCGATCCGTACCGCCTCGATGAGGTGTTTATATTGCGGCAAGCGGTCGCGCCGCCCGATGAAATGGCCGGACCACCCGCGCCCGAAGCCGATGGGTCCGTCGCGCCACCCGTGCCCGACACGCGCCCGCTCCAGCAGCGGTACGCACCGTAGATTTTTGGAGTGCGGCCGCTCTTAGCGCGCTTGCGGCCGTTTCTTTGGCAATTGTGTGAGAGACTATGCGGAAGAATATTCTTTGGGCCGTGACCGTTATCGCGGCCGTCCTGATCCAGACGACGTGGCTCGACGCAATCAGGCTTCAGGGCGTCCTGCCCGACCTCACCCTCCTCCTCGTTGTCTTTTTCGCCGTGACTGACGGCGAAGAGCGCGCCATGTTCACCGGCGTGCTCGGCGGCATCTACCAGGACGTCGCCAGCGAAGCCGTGCTGGGCCACCATGTCCTGTGCAACATCGTCGCCGCTTACGTCATCGGAAAGCTTTCCCGCCGGCTCGTGCTCGATCATCCCGTCGTGAAAGTCGGCCTCGTTGCCGCCGCCAGCCTCCTCCATGGCGCGCTCTACCTCTCGATCCAATACGTCCAATACCCCGCGTTGCCCGTCCTGCACCGCGTACTCAATTCCGTCGTGCCCGGCGCGTTCTATAATGCCCTCGTCACGCCCATCGTCTTCGGCATTCTCGCCTGGATGTTTGCCCGGCGCCAGGAGCCGCTGCCACAGGGGAGCGCCGGCTGATGCGCAAAGAGGGGGAAAAAAAACGATACGAAGGCGTTAAAGGCCGCATTCGCTTCATCGCCATCGGCATCGTCGCCGCGTTCGCACTCCTGGCACTCCGCCTTTGGCAGTTGCAGATCGCTAACTGGTTCTTTTACAGCACCCAGGCCGAGCAAAACCGGCTACACAGCGAGCGGCTCAAAGCACCCCGAGGCCTCATCTACGGGCCCGACACCTCCGTCTGCCTCGCTGACAACCGGCCCTCCTGCGACCTCGTCATCGTCCCAGCCGAATGCCAAGACGCACCCTTCGACGAAATCTGCAGCCGCCTCGGCACCCTTATCAACATCGATGGCGACGCCCTCCTCGACAAAATCCAACGAGAAAAAGAACAACCCTATAGACAGATTCTCGTAAAAAAAGACGTCTCCAAAAGCGAACTCGCACGCGTCGAGGAATTCTCCTACTCGCTTCCCGGCGTCTTTACCGTCGTCACATCCCAGCGCAGGTACCTCTACGGCAAGACCGCCGGCCAGATCCTCGGCTATCTCAATGAAATCCTCCCCAAGGAACAGTCCGATTACTACCTTGGCGGCGACCTCATCGGGCGCGCCGGAATCGAGCAGATGTACGAGTCCCAGATGCGCGGAAACGACGGCCAGCTTGTCGTCAACGTCTACGTCAGCGACAGGCGGCCACAACTCCGTACCGACGCCTACGGCAACGCCTACATCGAAATCGACAGCTATGGCCGAAAACTCGAGGAAGAACAGGAATACCGAAGAGAACCAAGCCCCGGCGAACCCGTATTCACAACGCTCGATATCGACCTCCAACAGTTTTCCGAAACCTTGCTCGAAGGCCAGGTCGGCGCTATTGCCATCCTGAACGCCGACACCGGCACCGTCCTCACCCTCGCCAGTTCCCCCGGCTACGACCCCAGCATCTTCGTCACACACGGCCGCAACCTCGAGCGAGATGCCGCGCTCAAATCAAAGCCCAACCCCATGCGAAACAGGTGCTTTCAGGAAGTTTACGCCCCCGGCTCTGTCTTCAAAGTATTGCTGGCTACCGCCGCACTCGAAGAAGGTATTATCAACGAAAAAACCACATTCTTCTGCCCCGGCCATTTCCAACTCGACGGCGTCAGCCGCAAGTGGAACTGCTGGAAACACCAGGGGCACGGAACAATCAGCATCGTGGATGCACTCGCCTTTTCATGCGACGTGTTTTTCTACAACGTCGGCCTCCGGCTCGGAGTCGACAAGATCAGCGAGTGGGCCGACAAACTCGGGCTGGGTGTCAAATCCGGAATCGATTTGCCACAGGAAGTCGCCGGCCTCATTCCGTCCCGCGAATGGCGCGAGACCCAAATGAAAAAAATCTACCCGGACAACCCTTGGGAGTGGCGATGGTACCCCGGCTACACCGTCAACCTCGCCATCGGCCAGGGAGAAGCGTGCACCACACCCCTGCAAAACGCCCTCATGATGGCCGCTATCGTCAACGGCGGCCACCACGTCCGGCCTTACGTCAACTCCGCCATCGGCGCAAAGCTGTCCGATCCCTTAATCAGCGAAAATACAATCCGCATAGTCCAGGCTGGGCTGCGCAAGTGCGTCGACAAAGATCCACCCGCACCAACCGGCACCGGAAACGCCGCCAAAGTACCCGGCATCGCCGTACTCGGCAAAACAGGCTCCGCACAGATGGTCGCCATCGAGCAGTACGAGCAATACAACACCGAAGAAGACATCCCCTACCAGTTGCGCGACCATGCATGGTTTATCGCAGGCGTACTCGACCGAGAACCACGGCTCGCCATCTGCATCCTTATCGAACACGGCCTCCACGGAAGCAGCGCCGCCGCTCCCTACGCCGCCGATATCATCCGCCACTTCTACTCCCGACCCGGAACAGACCTCGTGGTCGCGCAGAAAGGCAACGTAAATTGAGCCGGACTCTAAAAGATTTCGACCTGCTCGATGTACACACCACCTTCTTCAATATCCGCAACATCAAGCGAATCGATCCCATCATGGCCATGCTGGTGCTGGCCCTCGCTGCCGTCGGCCTCGCCGTCCTATACAGCGCCAGCCGAAGCACATCCGTCGCGCCCGTGTTCAACTTCCACGTCCAAAACTGGCCCTACTACCAGAAACAGGGCCTGTTCCTTCTCGCGGGAATTGTCCTCGCGTTCGCCATCATGTGCCTCGACTCGCGGTTCCTCGTCTCCCTCGCACCCGTCATGTATGCCGCCGTCGTCATCCTCCTGCTGGCCGTCACCCTGTTTGGAACCTCCGCCAAAGGCGGCCAACGATGGCTGCCCGTCGGGCCGTTCCGTCTCCAACCCAGCGAGCAGACCAAAATCGTCGTCATTTACATGCTCGCCTGGTATTTGTCGACCATCAAAGAACGAATCCAAAAATTCCCTTACCTCCTCATCGCCTTCGCCATTGTCGGCGTCCCAGCCGTACTTATTCTCAAGCAGCCAAGCCTTGGCACCGCCATGACGCTCATCCCGCTCGCGTTCGTCATGGCCTATGCCGCCGGCTGCAACGGGCGGCATCTCGCCCTCCTGATCGTGGCCGGCATCCTCATTACGCCAAAAGCATACGACCACCTCGAACCCTATCAGCAGGCTCGGCTCCTCTCTTTTGTATACCCCAGCGACTCCAAAACCGCAGGGCCCGATGAACTCGCACCCGAACCACCATGGCAGGTCAAAATGCTCGAATTCGTCGGAATTGAAGTCCCAAAGGCCGACCCACAGGGCATTGGATGGCAGACCCGACAAAGCAAAATCACCGTCGGCAGCGGCGGGTTCTATGGAAAAGGCTTCACAAAAGGTACCCAAACCATGCTCAACTACCTCCCTGAGCACCATACCGACTTCATCTTCTCACTGCTCGCCGAAGAAAAAGGATTTATCGGCGCCGCAGCCGTTATCATCCTGTTTGCGGCGTTCCTCCTCCGGGGATTACAATTCACAAAGGAGTGCCAGGATCTCGCCGGAACCCTGCTCGGGGTGGGCGCCGTAACTATCCTCGCGTTCCACGTGTTTGTTAACATTGCAATTACTATTGGCCTCATGCCGGTCACCGGAATTCCGCTGCCGTTCCTAAGTTACGGCGGAAACTTCTACCTGACCACCATGATGTCCGTGGGAATGTTGCTCAACGTACCGGTCCGTAAACAACTGTTTGACTGACCAGCGCCCTGAGGCGCTCAGGCCCAGTCAACGGAGCAACAATGAAAGAATTTATTATCAACGTCACACCGCTCGAAACCCGCATCGCACTCGTCGAAGACAAACAGCTCACCGAACTCACCGTCGAGCGCCAGGAAAGCCGAAGCCTCGTCGGAAATATCTACAAAGGCCGGGTCGACTCCATCGTGCCCGGCATTCAGGCCGCCTTCATCGACATCGGGTTCGACAAAAACGGGTTCCTATACGTCTCCGACATCGCCGGAACCGAAGGCACCGGAGACTTCGTGCTCGAAGACGGCGTTGCCAGGCCAAAGACCCGAAGCAAACGAGCCGCCCAATACACCATCGACAAGCTACTCAAAAAAAACCAGCACGTCATGGTCCAGGTCAGCAAAGACCGCCTCGGCACCAAGGGCGTGAGGCTCACAAACTTCATCACGCTCCCCGGCCGCTACATGGTGCTCATGCCTACCGTAAAACAGCTCGGCGTCTCCCGTAAAATCGAAGACGACAAAGAACGAGACCGGCTCAAGCGCATTCTCCAGGAAGTCCGCCCCAAAGGCGTCGGACTCATCACACGTACCGCCGGCGAAGGCCGCAAAAAAGCCGAGTTCCAAAACGACGTCAAATACCTCGCCAAAGTCTGGGAGCAGGTCAAGCAAAAAATGGAAACCATGAAAGGTCCATGCCTGCTACACGAAGACCTCGGCCCCATACTCCGCGTCGTCCGCGATTCGTTCGGCCCCGACATCGAGCGGCTCACCATCGACGACGAGCAGGAATATAACCGCATCCTCCATTTCCTCGATACGTTCGCACCTACGCTCCGGAAACGGTGCCGCTACTACTCCGGCATCAGGCCCATCTTCGAAAAATTCGAAGTCGAACCCGAAATCGAAAAAGCACTCCGGCATAAGGTTTACCTCAAGAGCGGCGGGTACATCGTCATCGACCAGACCGAAGCGCTCGTCGCCATCGATGTCAATACCGGCAAGTTCACCGGAAAAACTCGGCTCGAAGAAACCGTTCTCCGCACCAACCTCGAAGCCGCCGAAGAAATCGCTCGACAAGTACGACTCCGTGACCTCGGCGGCATCATCGTCATCGACTTCATCGACATGGAATTGGAGAAAAACAAGCGAGAACTGCTCCGAAAACTGCGCGAATCGCTCAAAACCGACAGGGCAAAAACCACCATTTCCGAAGTCAGCGAACTCGGTATGATCGAAATGACACGCAAACGTGTCAAACACAACCTCCTCAAAGCTCTCTCTCAGCCATGCCCATACTGCGAAGGAAGTGGCATGGTTCGCTCCGTCACAACCATGGTCGCCCAAACACTTAGGTCACTACAAAGCCTATTCTGCAAATCAAAAGAAAAATCCGTTATCCTCCAGGTCCACCCCGACCTCGCTCGGCGACTTCGAGTCGAAAATAAGGATTTACTTGACAACCTCGCCAGGCGGTTCGAACGAGATATCGCCGTCGAATCCGTTTCCGATTTCCACATTCACGACATCAAATTCCTCACCGCTAGAACCCGAAAAGAACTGTAACACAATCTCTGCCAATATCTTACGGCTCTCCCGTCTGCGTTGCTAACCCCCCTTGTCTGTCCTGCCTAAAGCCTACGGCCTACAGCCTACAGCCTTCCCCACGAATAATCTCCTGCCAGCCGGTCGACAAATCTGAAAAAATGATTGACGGACCGGCAAGCCCTGTTATATTATCAATATAAGAAATCTTTGCGGGATTTAAGGGACTGGGAGTATTGATTATGGGGTCTGATATTCTTCTGCTCGTGAGTGACTGCGATGAAGATGCCGTCGCGCTCCAAGCCGCGGCCGAAGATACCTGCAACCTGCTCGTCGCCGCCAACGCCGCACAATGCTTACAACTCATCAGCCAATCCCCTCAAATGATCCTGGTCAGTGATCGCGTAAGCGACAGCCCCGGCGGCGTCGCGGCCGTCTGCGCCGAGATCCGAAAGGACCATGTCGGCGCCTGCACCCCTCTCATCATTCTGGCCGACCAAGACGTCTCCCCCGACGCGACCGACACCGATGGCGTGATCAGGCGCCCCATCGATCCCGCCGTACTTTCCGCATGGCTCCAGGCCACACAGCGTCTCGCCCAACTCCGGCGGAACCTCGCCACCGACACTGAAAAGCAGGACCTTCAACAGTTGTTGCAGTCCTTTGCCAGGCTTTCGCACGCAGTCAACAACCCACTCCAGGCACTCTACGCGACCGTCGACATGCTCTTGCTCAACCACGGGCTCAGTCAGGAAGCCGCCGCACTCGCCTCCGAAATCATCACCCACGCCGGCCGCGTCGCTAAACTCGTCGCCGAAGCCAGCGGAAAAGCCAAGCTGGCACTCCAATCCCTCGCAACCGAACGGCCCACTCAGGTCTCGTGAACGGGTCCACCGAAAATCAAACACTCCGCGCCCACACCGCCGTCGTCATTCCCTGCTACAACGCCGGGTCAAACGTCCGCAACGTCATCGAAAACGTCCTGAAAGTCGTCGACCACGTCATCATCGTCGACGACGGCAGCACCGACGGCTGCCTTCAAAACCTCGAACTGCCCGTCCGGCTCATCCCGCTTCCGCACAACCAGGGAAAAGGCGCCGCCATGCTCCTCGGGTTCAAGGCCGCACTCGAAGACCCTCAAATCGAGTGTGCCGTCGTCCTCGACGCGGACGGACAGCACAACCCCAATGAGATCCCGCGTCTATACCAGGCCTTCACAACCCAAAAAGCCGACCTCGTCATCGGCGCTCGCGATTTCGACCAGCCACACGTCCCTTGGGCAAGCTGGTTCGGCAATACCATGACCAGCCTCCTCACCGGATTACTCCTCAAACGACGCCTACCCGACACACAGTCCGGGTTCCGCCTCCATTCCCGCAGACTCCTCCAAGACATCGTATCCTCCCTGCACGGAGGCAGGTACGAAACCGAAATGCAAATTCTCGCGCTCGCCATCAAACGCGCTTATTCCGTCATATCTGTTCCCATACAAACTATTTACGAAGCCGGAAACCCTACTTCCCATTTTCGTAAGCTCCGGGACTCCTCCCGCGTCTGGGCCGCACTGTTCCGGGCCTCGTTCGGTCGCTGACCCCCACTCGCAAACGACTTTTACCTTGACTTCCCACACCCGCTGGCATACGATCCCACCTTTGAAGGTGTTTCTCTTAAAAACGGACTAAGGCGCCTTTGGCTACGCCACTGCATACAAGTGCCGCGCGATTCGCTGGGGCCGGTATGTTCGACTCTATCGCCCCACGGTACGACCTGCTCAACAGGCTTTTGTCATTCCGCCGCGACATCGCTTGGCGCCGCCGGCTGGCGAACAGCGTAGCCCGGCATCGCTGCCAACGTGTCCTCGACCTCGCAACCGGCACCGGCGACGTCCTCCTCGCCCTCGCACAAAACAACGCTGCCCACTTGGCCGTGGGAATCGACCTCGCCCCTGAAATGCTCGCACGCGCTCAACAAAAACTCGCTAAACTCAAGGCGCCACAAACCTTTTCCACCATCCAGGCCGACGCCCAAATCACCTCGTTCCAAAACAATTCATTCGACGCCGCTACCATCGCATTTGGCATCCGAAACGTCCAAAACGTCTCCCAAACCCTCCGAGAAATAATCCGCGTACTCAAACCTGGCGGGCGCCTGTTCGTCCTCGAGTTTTCACTGCCCGCAAACCCCCTGCTCCGCGCCATCTACCTGGCCTATTTCCGATACGCCGTACCCGCTATCGGCGGGTGGATCGCCCGAAACCGGGCTGCATACGCCTACCTCAACCAAAGCGTCGAAGCGTTCCCCTATGGCCCAAAATTCTGCGCACTCCTATCTGCCGCCGGCCTTATTGATGTGAGCTTTGAATCGCTAACGTTTGGCGTCGCAGCCATTTATCAGGGAGTCAAGTCCTGTGGTTGAACCCCTCCGACACACCCGGCCCACCACCCGCCGCGTTCCCTCGAGCGTAACCCCCACACAACTGCCCGACAAATCCGCGCTCCTCGGCCTGATAAGACAAGCCTTCGATCAGCTTCCCGGCGCGCCATGCATCCGCGTCGAGGTCCCCGTCCCGCTGGTTGAAGCACGCGCATGGCTCGCCGCGCAAAAAGCCCCCATCAAAACCTACTGGCGCGACCGCGACACCGGCTGTGAAAAAGCCGCAGTCGGCGCTGCCGACATTATTACCGGAACCAACCCGCCCGATGGCCAGGCGTTCAAGCCCGTTTTTGACCAGCTCCGCCTCAGGCTGTCCTGCGCCCACCCCGAGATGCGCTACTATGGCGGCTGGGCCTTCGATTCCACACCCGCTGACGAACCCTGGGACAAACTCGGCGCATACAGATTCGTCCTCCCAAGATTTGAGCTGACCATCAAAGGCCGGCGCGCCGTATTTGCCTGCAACGCGCGGCGTAAAGACCCCTGCGACGCCGAAACTAACGAAATCGACTGCCAATTCGACCAACTCGCTCCTCCCGCACCACGCCCACCCGCACTGCCAACACTCATCGTGCGAGACGACCTCCCGCCACGCGAACTCTGGGAACGGCTGGTGGACAAGGCACTCCAGGCCATCAACCGCCGGGAATTCGAAAAAGTCGTTCTCGCCCGCCAGGTTAAGCTGCGCTACGCCGCGCCGCCCAACGTCTCCACCCTCTTGGACCTGCTCGCCCAACACGCTAAAAACGCTTATCTCTTCGTATTTCAGCCTGCCGAAGGAATTGCCTTCCTCGGCGCCACGCCCGAACGCCTCTACAAAAACCTCGGCGGCTATATCAAGAGCGAGGCGCTCGCCGGCACCCGCCCCCGCGGCGAGTCTGTCACCGCCGACGTCAATCTCGGCCAAGACCTCATGCACAACGCCAAGGAACTCCGAGAGCACGCCTTCGTCGCCGACAGGGTCCGCAACGTGCTCGGCAAGATTTGCAGCGACCTCAGGACCGACCATGCCCTCTCATTAATCCGCCTGCACCGGTGCCAGCATCTCGTCAGACGGTTTGAAGGCATCCTCGCAAACGGCTACGTCGACGCCGACGCCCTCGCCGCGCTTCACCCTACGCCCGCCGTCGGCGGCCATCCCGACGCACCCGCCCTCGAGTGGCTCCGCCAAAACGAGCCGTTCCACCGCGGTTGGTATGCCGGCCCCGTCGGGTGGGTCGGCCACGACTCGTCCGAGTTCGCCATCGCAATCCGGTCCGGCCTCGTCTGCCACGACACACTCACCCTCTACGCAGGGGCAGGCATCGTCGCCGGGTCAGTTCCAAGCACCGAATGGGAAGAAACAGAATCCAAACTCGCCGCGTTTCTGGATGTTTTGACCCAAAATGACCAAAAAACCCGATAGCGTCCTCAAAAACCCGCCCAACTTCAACATGCTTTGGGGGGCGCTCGCGGTCGAAGAGTTGATCAGAAACGGAGTCGACAACTTCTTTATCTCGCCCGGTTCACGCAGCACCCCCGTGACATGGGCCGTCGCCGAAAACCCGAAAGCCAAGTCGGTCGTCCACTACGACGAGCGGGCAGCCGCATACGCCGCTCTCGGCGTCGCCAAATCCACCGGCCGGCCCGCCGCTGTCGTCTGCACATCCGGCACCGCAGCCGCCAACTTCTTCCCCGCCGTCGTCGAAGCCGCCATGAGCTTTATCCCGCTCATCCTGATCACCGCCGACCGACCCCACGAACTCTCCGACGCCGGCGCCAACCAAACCATCGACCAGCTAAACATTTTTGGCAAATACGCACGCTGGTTCATCAACCTGCCGTGCCCCAATCCCCAAATGCCCGGCAAAACCGTCCTTACGGCCGTCGACCATGCCGTCTACCGCGCATCCAACCCGCCCGCAGGACCCGTCCACATCAACATGATGTTTCGCGAGCCCCTCGCGCCCGTCGACACGGGCGAATTCGTCCGCGAAGCCACCGTCCCCTTGGCCCAATGGGATTCCTCCGGCCGCCCTCACACCGTCTACGAACTCTCCGAACCGGCCCCCAGCCCACAAACTATCGACCGCCTCGTTGCCATCATCCGGGATGCCGCGCGCGGCCTCCTTGTTGTCGGCCAAACCGCCTCGCTAAACGAAGCCGCAGCCATCCTCAAACTCGCGCGCTCGCTCAACTGGCCCGTCTTCCCCGACATAACTTCCGGCCTCCGGCTCGGGCCCGACGCCCCGCCCTTCGTCCATTACTACGACCAGTTGCTGTTTTCCGATTCGTTCCGCGACTTCTGCCGCCCCGACGTCGTTATCCAAATCGGCTCCCCCTACGTCTCCGCGCGCCTGCAAGGGCATCTCCTGGCCGCCAAACCCGGCCACTACGTCATCGTCGCCAAACACACCCACCGGCACGACCCCACCCATCTCGTCACCACACGCGTCCAATCCGCCATCCCCCCGTTTTGCCAAACGCTCACCGCCGCGCTTGGGGATGGCTGCGACCGGCACGAAAATCCGGCATGGCTCGATCCCATCCTGCAATGGAACGCCCAATGCCGAAACGCCCTCGGCGACTTCCTGGTAAATTGTGGTGCGGGCGTCCCGCCTGCACGGATCAATGAGCCCGCTATTGCCTGGATGCTGCCTTCGCTGGCGCCGCACGACGCCACGATTTTCCTCGCCTCCAGCATGCCCATCCGCGACGCCGATATGTACGCAAAACCCTCCCCAAACCCCGTCTTCGCCACCGCGAACCGCGGCGCAAGCGGTATAGACGGGCTCGTCGCAACCGCCGCCGGGTACGCCCACGGCGCCCGAAAACCCGTGATCCTCCTGCTCGGCGATATCGCCATGCTCCACGACCTCAACTCGCTCGCGCTGCTCTCCAAAGTTCACAGTCCCGTGATCGTCGTCGTGATCAACAATTTCGGCGGCGCGATCTTCTCGTTCCTGCCCATAGCCGCGTTCCCCCTGCATTTCGAGAAATTCTGGGCCGCCCCCCACTCACTTACATTCAAACACGCCGCCGAAATGTTCAGCCTCCCATACGCAAACCCCGCAACACTCCCCGAATTCGCCGCCGCTCTCAAAACCGCCGCCCAATCCAACTCCCCCGCCCTCATCGAAATCCACACCGACCGCGACCAAAACATCAAAATCCACCGCGCCATTCAGGAACACATGCGAAAAACCCTCGACGCCTCCTGCACCTCTCCGTCTTGACAAGCGCACAGGTTGATTATACAATGTATGTACGGAGTAACGAGCATGAAAAAACTTACCAAGCACGGGAACAGTCTGGCGCTTGTTATTGAAAAACCAATACTGGATCTCCTTAAGATAGATGCGGCAACCCCCCTGGAAGTTTCCACGGACGGCAACGTTCTGATTATAAAGCCACATCGCAAGCGTCGAGAAAACAAAAAGATCCAAGAAGCGCTCGAGAGGGCTAACACCCATTATGGCAATGCGCTGAAGCGGTTGGCTGAATAACCAAATTGAACGAGCGGACATATGACACGAGATAGAATTGGCAAATACTGGCTTGACTCGGCTAATCAAGATTACGAGGCCATGGAGAGCCTGTTGTTGAATGGCCACTACGTGTGGTCTCTTTTTGTGGGGCATCTCGTCGTCGAGAAACTGTTAAAGGCCTACCATGTCAGGAATAGCGACTTGCCCCTCCCGCACATACATAACTTGCTGAGACTGGCCGAGGGGGCGGGTCTGGAGCTTAACCCGGGACAAAGCGTTTTTCTTGATGAAGTTACCGCATTTAACATTCGCGCAAGATATCCCGACTACAAGAACAGGTTTTCCAAGACCGCCACAAGAGAGTTCACCACTCGGTACATCGACAGGATAAAGGAGTTCAGGCAATGGCTCTTGCCGCTGTTGACCAAATGATTGCGGGAACCATCCAAGCATACGTTCAGCGTCTCTCGGAACACGGAATCCCCGTGTGGCGCGTCTACCTCTTCGGCTCGTACGCCCGAGGCGCCGCAACAAAAGACAGCGACATCGATTTGGCCGTTTTTCTCGACCAGGACGATATCGACGGGTTTCGCGAGGATGTCGAGTTGATGCGCCTCCGAAGGGATTTAGACTTGCGCATCGAACCGCACGCCTTTGCGAAGAGCGATTTCAACGACACCGACCCTTATATAAAGGAAATCATCGATACGGGTCAGCGCATCGTCTGACTGACAGCGACCGTCTACAAGACCTCTAAAACTCGTTACTATCCCTCGTTTTCCCCTCGTTTTCCCCTCGTTTCCCCTCGTTTTCCGCGGGCCGGTTTGTCAAATAAATCACCCTTGTTCCGGGGATAATATACTTGACTCAGCAAGAGGGGGGCACTCATAACATCTTGTACTTTCTGCAAGATGTTATGCAGTCAGGGGTGTATACTTGAACCAGCAACAAGCGGCTACGGGTTTCAGCTTATCGCGCCGTCAGCACTGCGATGTCGCTAAGGAGTGTTCGTTCAATGAACACAACTTTGCAGCTAACTTAGCCGCACGGAAACCACTTGACCTTTGATCCTGTACTGAATATAATTTCAGTGTTGGCAAAAACCTTGGTTAAAAGTGCGCAAGGAAAGATCATTATTGTATAAAATACTTAAGGAAGTCTTGATGAAACATGTTTAGTTATAGTAAGCTTGCTCCATAAAGGGGTTCGCAGTCAACGCAGCAACAGGGTCATTTGGAAAGACAGGATAAGCTCTGGTCGCAGTAGGGAATTACTGGGTCGGCTATTAAATGTTATTAGATATGGGCATGAAAATTACTAAGAATCCAATTCAAATTACGACGACCCTGAGGGGTCAAGTTACTGTAACTTACCGCACAGAGGGTTCAGACGTATATGCGAGGGCGCTTGAATTTGATCTAGTGGGGGTTGGTAAGTCTCGGGAAAGTGCATTACGGGAACTCCAGGAGATTTTTTCTGACTATGCTGAAGAAATATTGAAGACCAAAGGAAAGGTGCAATTCTTTAATCCCTCTTCTCCTGAGGAATGGGAAAACGAAGACAAACAATTCTTCCATGTTGTGTTTGTCTTGAAAGCAGCTCCCGCGAAAGCATCATCTATGTGCAGTAGCATTCATGATGTCCGTAAAATGCGTGGCTCGATTAGGGGTGTTCAACTTCAGCCTAGCTGCTGCATGTAGACTTTTCTCAAGATGCCTGGACCTATTCCTTTCCGTGAGTTTAGGCGCAAAATGTCTGTTCTTCATGTAGACATTAAACAGGGAGGCAAAGCCACACATCTTATACTTACCAAGAATGCTGGTGGTCACAAACTAGTCTACGTTATTGCCAAACATGGAAATGAAGTGAAAAAATGCTACATTGATGCAACAAAAAAGGCACTGCAAATCAGTGATGAGGACTTTGATAAGGCATAGTGTCGTGATTGGTTTTAGTTTCCTAAACTAGTTTAGCCGCGATCTCATCATTAAGAATATCTGGTACCGTTAATGCCTTCCGTGATGTCGAAATCCGATCTTCTCCTATGGTTACATTAGTAGTTTAATCACTTCCGCAGGCCGATTTGTCAAGTAAATCACCCTCGTTCCACAAAACTCCGCCTGTTTTCTCCCCGTTTTGGGGTTCGATAATGGCAACAAATCCGGATCTATAAATAGAGCGTTTAAGAGAGTGATGAGTGATGAAATGAATGCAGGAATAGAGAGACGCTGCCACATTTCCACCATCATGCCGTCGCACACCTACACGTGGAGCAGCACTTTCATCACGCCTTTTTCCGCTGCGCGTTGAAGGGCGCGCACGCCGTCGCTGAGCTCGTAGGCTTCTGAGATCATCGGGCGGACCTCGACGTTGCCCATGGCGAGGGCTTCGAGAGCGGGGCGGAACGGGCCGCACCTCGAGCCGATGATGCGCACTTCGTTGACGACCGGCTCGCTCAGGTCCATTGGCGTGGGCGCGGCCAGCGTTGTCTTCAGCACCACGGTCCCTTCGGGCCGCACCAGTTCGAGCGCCCGCTTCAGCCCGTCGGGCGACGCCGTCGCCTCGACAACGATATCCGCCCCGCGCTCGATCGGGTCGTCTTTGTAGGCGATGTTGATGTGCAGGTCTTTGAGCAACGCCAGCTTTTGCGGATATTTTCCAACGCACACCAGCCGCTTCGAGTGCAGCCAAAGCACCTGCGCGCATAGCTGCCCTAGCTTGCCGTCGCCCAGCACGATGATCCTGTCGTCCTGCGTGATATGCAGCCGTTCCGGGATTCTAAACGCGGCCGCAACCGGTTCGGTGAACGCCGCCACGTCATCCCGTATCGAGTTCGGCACCAGGTACAGGTTCTCTTCGGGCAACGTGATGTACTCGGCAAACGCCCCGTTCCGGTTCTGGATGCCCAGCACGGTTCTGGCCATACAATGATGCGGCATCTCGAGTTGGCAATACTGGCAACGGTGGCACACGCAGTTGATTTCGCCCACGACCCGCTTGTCCTGCAGGTGCGGATTCGAACTCTGTTTGACGACCCCCACAAACTCGTGGCCGGGTATGCCCTTGAAATCCATGTAGCCCTTCATGAGTTCAAGGTCCGTGGCGCAGATGCCCGCCGTCAGCACACGGATCAGCGCCTCGCCAGGACCCACAACCGGCATCGGCACTTCCGCCACCCGCACTTCACCGTCAAACACCACAGCACGCACGAACCGATATCCTCCTTCTGCCGAAAACCCGCCACCCCTCTATTAGCATTTAGCCTCACGCCCCGTCAAAATCTTGATCCGTCTGATCCGTCTGATCCGTCCGATCCGTCTGCATGGCCTCCAGACTACCGGCTTCTTTCCACAATGTAACGCGCCAGCGCCCTGAACATATCCGCTTCCGGCCCGAACCCCTCGAGTGCCGCCACCGCCCGGTCCGCCGCCTCGTTGGCCAGCCGCTGCGATTCCTCGATCCCCAGCAAGGCCGGATACGTCGACTTGTCTTTGGCGGCGTCGCTTCCCGCCCGTTTACCCATCACGTCCTCGGCGCCTATCACATCCAGCACATCATCCGCAATCTGAAACGCCAGCCCAACGTGCTCGCCGTACTGCGTCAAGCTCTCGAGCCGCCCCTCGTCCGCACCCGCCAAAATCGCCCCGCAACGCACCGCTGCGCGGATCAGCGCACCCGTCTTCTTCGCGTGAAGCGCCCGCAACTCATCCAGCGATACCCGTTTCCCCTCGCTTTCCAAATCCAGCACCTGCCCGCCCGCCATACCCGACACCCCAGCCGCCACCGCCAACTCACGTATCACCCGCACGTTCCCCGAGTCCGCCAGCACGTCAAACGCCATCGTCGACAGCGCGTCCCCCGCCAGGATCGCCAGCGCCTCCCCGTACACCTTGTGCAGGGTCGGCTTCCCGCGGCGCAGGTCGTCGTCGTCCATTGCCGGCAGGTCGTCGTGGATCAGCGAATACGTGTGGATCATCTCGAGTGCGCACGCAGCCGGCAACGCCACCGCGTCATCACCCCCGATAATGTCCGCCGCTCCCAGCGCCAGCGCCGGGCGCACACGCTTCCCACCCGCAAACAGACTGTACCGGATCGCGTCCACCAGCGTACCCGGCGCGCCCGACCACGAATCCACGTATGCCGTCAGTGCCCGGTCCGTTTTCGCCGATTTGTCCTTCAAAAAATCCTCGACCGCGCTCAAAACAGCATATTCCCTTCCTCTTCTTCTCCGCCCTCAGGCGCGCCCTCGGGCGACGGCTTCGCTTCGGGTTTGGCCTTTTCGCCCCCCTCCGGCGCCTCCTCGGCCTCCTCACCCTCCTCCTCTTCGGCAAACGGTTCGGCCGTGATTTCACCCCGCGCGTTCTTGACGAGAATCTCGATCCGGCGCTCCGCTTCCGTCAACGCCTTCTCGCACCGCCGCGCCAGCTTCACCCCTTCCTCGAACCGTTTCAACGACTCATCCAGCGTCAGCCCGCCCGCCTCGAGAGCCTCGACCACCTGTTCGAGCCGCTCCAGATCCTTTTCAAACTTGGATTCCGCCATCCCTTTTTTCCTCGATACGTTGGACAGCCGCAACCGCCCGGCCCTTGCCAAACATCACCAGAATATCATCCCCTCGATTCAGTTGGTCCGCCTCACGAACAAGCTCGTGCTCCGGCAGCTTCCACGCTATCGCATAGCCACGCGATAGGATCGCCACCGGGCTTAACGCCGATAACCGTCCCGCCGCCGGCCTCAACCGCGAACGAAACCGCTCACCCAGCAACCCACCCGACTGCACCAGCCGCTGCCGCAATCCGCCCAGCCGGTCTACTGCCCGCCGAACCTGGTTTTCCGGCGACAACAGCGCCAGCGAATGCCCCGCCTTGTCCATCCGCAGCCGCCAAACTCGAACGGCGCCCAACATTGCGTGTTCGAGCCGCATCCGCAACTCATCCGAGTGCTGGCGCCGCCCGCGCACTACCTCGGCCGGCCGTTGCAGGACATACGACGACCGCGCCATCGCCAGCCGGTGGCGCATCTGCTGCACCCACGCCTGGATCGACTTGCACAGCCGCTGGTGCAACTGCACGATCCGCTTCAACAAAATCTGCCGCTCCTGCACCACCACCTCCGCCGCGGCAGACGGCGTCGGCGCCCGCAAATCCGCCGCAAAATCGCACAGCGTGAAATCAATCTCGTGGCCGACTGCCGATATCACCGGCGTGTTGGCCTCATACACCGCCCGGACCACCGGCTCCTCGTTAAACGGCCACAAATCCTCCAGCGATCCCCCGCCACGACCCACGATCATCACGTCCACGCCCCACGCGTCCAGCGTCCGGATTCCCTCCACAATGTCAGACGCCGCCCCGTCTCCCTGCACCCGCGCCGGAAACAGGATCACGTGAACATTCGCAAACCGCCGCCCCAGCACGTGCAAAATGTCCCGGATCGCCGCGCCCGTTGGCGAGGTCACCACACCGATCCGCTGCGGAAACGCCGGGATGGGCTTCTTATGCGCCTCCTCGAACAGCCCCTCCGCCTCGAGTTTCTTCCGCAACCGCTCGAACGCCAGTTGAAGCGCGCCCATCCCCAGCGGCTGCATCTCCTCGCACACGATCTGGTAATTGCCACGCTTCTCATAAACCGTCACCAGGCCAAACACCACCACCTCCAGCCCGCTCTCCGGCCCAAACCGCACACTCGACAGACGACCCCGGAACATCACCGCGTCGATCTGGCTCTCCTTGTCCTTCAACGTAAAATACGCGTGCCCCGCCGGCGACACCCGCCAGTTCGAGATCTCCCCCGAAACCCAAACGCTCGAGATCTCACGCTCCAAAAGCGTCTTCACCCGACGCGTCAACTGGCCTACGGTCCATATGTCTGCCGAGTGCGTCTGCATTAACTTATTGTACTTAATCCCAGCCCCAACGGGGAAATTTGCACTGGCCCGTTGGCATACGTCCTATAAGGTCCTATGGGTCCTATGCGTCCTATTGAATTTGTGGTAAACTCAGGCGTTAAATTCAATTACCGTTGCGTTGGCCGGAACCCCGTGGTATACTCCGAAAGTTTCGGCTGCGCGAGTTTCGTCACGTAACAAACAGGTTTTCGTGATGAAGTTTTTTTTTAAACGGCGCCCGCCGTGGCCGGCGCGCCTGGCTCAATCTCGCAAGGGGATGGCTACGATTGGCTAAGTTGTTTTGCGGAGTCGATTTCGGCACCACCAACTCGAGCGTCGCCGTGTCCGACGGCCGGCGGACGCGCGTGCTCGAACTCGACCACGAAAACGACACTCCCACATCCCTCCCCTCCCTCCTCTACATCACCCGTGACGGCGAACACATCATCGGCCGGGCCGCCGCAAACGCCTTTATCGAACGAAACATCGACCGCGAAGTCAAACTCGAACAGATCGACCTCGGCATCGCCATCGAAGGCTATGTCGCCTCCGAACCCGACAAAAGCGAAGGCTACCGGCCTCCCGACCCCGTCGACCCACAGACCATCGAGGGTGTGCGTGCCAGGGCTACCGTCGAGGTCAACGCACCCGGAAGGCTCTTTCAGTCACTCAAAAGTTTTCTCCGCCACACCGGATTCAAAGGAACCGAAGTCTTCGGCCGAAACTACCAGATCGAAGAGTTGACGGCCGTCATCCTCCGCCGAATGAAAGAAGCCGCAGACGCCGCGGCCGGAGAACCCGTCACCAACGTCGTGCTTGGAAGGCCCGTACTGTTCTCAAAAGATGAAACCGAAAACGCCGTCGCAGAAAGACGCCTCAAAACCGCCGCAAACCTCGCCGGGTTCCAAAACGTGACCTTCTTCTACGAACCCGTCGCCGCCTGCGTCGAATACGCCGTCACCACCGACCAAAACCAGCGCCTCATGGTCGTTGACATCGGCGGCGGCACCTGCGACGTTTGCGTCATGGAATTTACTGCCGCCCAAGGCGCTATGGCCCGCCTTGCCGAAAGCAGAATACTGGCCGTGGCCGGCGTGCCCGTCGCTGGCGACGTCATCGACAAAGAAATCATCCGCGCCAAACTGTTTCCCCAGTTCGGCAGCCTGTCCAGGTACGGTCCCTCCCACCTGCCCGTGCCCCAGTTCCTGTTCAACACCATCCTCGACTGGCAAAACCTCTACAGGCTCCACACCGAAGAAATCATCAACTGGCTCATCGCCATGGAAATGTCCAGCACACAGCCCCGGGCCATCCGCGCGCTACGCTGCCTTATCCAGCGCAACTTCGGCTACCCCGTCGTGCGCGAAGTCGAAGCCGCAAAAAAACGCCTCTCCACCGACCTCGAAACCACCATCAACATCCAAAAAGAAGCCATACAAATCCACGAACGGCTCGAACGAGCCGAGTTCGCTCACATCATCGAACGCACCCTCACCACCATGCTCGCCAGCATCGAAGAAGCCGAAAAAAACGCCGGCCTTAATCCCGATCAAATCGACTACGTGCTCACCACCGGCGGTACCAGCCTCATACCCGCCATCCGCCAAATGCTCGAAGAACGGTACGGCGCCACCCGAATTCTCCACCGAGACACCTTCACCAGCGTCGCCACCGGGCTCGCCATCGTCGCCCAATACGCCTAAGCGAAAAACAGCGAAAAACAGGGACTGACTCGATTTCCGGCAGTTTGGAAATCGTGTCTGTCCCGAATGCCACTAAGATAAGCCAGCCACGTATGGAACCACAGTGGTTGGCTGGCCTTTTCCCATGTGGAAGGGATTCCCACGGCTTATTCGTCAATAACCGCAGACCTAATGACACTCACAACGTAGGTCCGAATTCCGATTCGGACCGGACCCCCACCAGTCCGGTCCCATTCAGAGATGGGACCTACAGCCACCGGCTTTGTGACGGTTAGCTTCAGCCGTGCTGCCACATCCTTATCTTAGCGCCAT
>JAPLKX010000130.1 GCA_026387845.1 Candidatus Hydrogenedentota bacterium
TCAGGCAAGCTATTGCGACCGCCACGGGTATTAAATCAATTCGGGCTTGGCGGGCCAGCTTGTCTGTATTGAAGCATGCAAAAGGCGGTTCTTCCTCTTCGCCTTCGCCTTCACCCTCGCCTTCACCCTCTTCGCCTTCGCCCTCGCCTTCCACAGGCTCGAGCACAAACGGCGCGATAAGGGACAGGGACGTCAGCCGGGCGTTGATTTGGGCGCCCTCAACAGAAAGGCCGGATACGTCGTCGTTGGTCCATCCCTCGCCGGCCGGGCTGACAAACAAGCCCATCGAGTCGCTGAGGATGTCCGTCGGGTGTGCGTAAAGGGCCGCCGATGTCCCGGGCGCGGACGGCAGGTTGATGGAGATGTCTACGGGATTGGCGGACAGGTCGTCGTCCGAAACCTCCTCGTAGTTGGAGTCGTCGAACGTCGTCAGCACGCTTACCTCGGTGTACATGCCGGCTTCGGGCAGGACGTAGCCTTCGGGTCCGGCGGCCGCCATCAGCTCCACGTTGTCGCCCAGCAGCGTGTACAGGTCGACGGCAGTAGACACGATGATGACGCCGGCCTCGCCCTCATCCAGCACGGCGCCCGGCACCGACACGGCCACTCCGGCTTCCGGCGCCTCCCAGGTCAAGACCTCGGTGCGCACGTTGTCGGTGACGGTCTCTGCTTGGATGCGGCGCACGGCGGTCACCCGGGTGGCGCCCATTTCATGCACGTAGGTCTGGTTCAGCCACAGATCCCCGTCGTTGAGCAGTTCAAACGGGTTGTCCGGGATTCCGTTGGCATCCAGGTCCGAATTGAGCGGCGGAGCCGCCAACGTGAAGGTGACTTGAGTCGAGAGTTCAGAATTATCAGCCAACAGGGCCGTAATCGAGATGTCATGGGGGCCGTACTCCAGCGAGTCCACGTTCATCCAACTGACAAACCGGTACGGCGGCTCTTCCAGCGTCAACTCCGTGCCGTTGTCCTCGTACGTAACCGACTGGGTACCAGCAGGCGCGGTTACGGTGAAGACAAGCGGAATCGGCCCTGCCGACGAACTGACGTAGATGGTTGCGCCGTCGGCGAACGAGTTGAAGTAGAATCCGCCTTCTTCGCCCTCGCCCTCGCCTTCCTCACCCTCGCCCTCGCCAGCTTCAATCACGTGAACCGTGCGGATGGCGGTATCCGCGGGGTTACCCGTCGCGTCGGTCACGTCGTACGTCACGGTATAGTCGTCCACAACGCTCGTGTTCACGGGAAGGCCGCCTGTGACGATGTTGGCCGTGATGTTGCCGTCGTAGTTGTCTTCGGCCGTGGCGCCCTCGTCCGTGTACGAACCGTGCACCTCGACCGTCACTTCATCCTCGCCCACCAGTGTTATTACCGGCTTGGTCGTGTCGACCACGTGGACCGTCCGCGTCACTTGGTCCGCGGGATTGCCCGCCGCGTCGGTCACGTTGTACGTGACGGTATAGTCGTCCACGACACTCGTGTTTATGGGAAGGCCGCCTGTGATGATGTTGGCTGTGATGTCGCCGTCGAGATTATCTTCAGCCGTGGCGCCCTCGTCCGTGTACGAACCATGCACCTCGACCGTCACTTCAGCCTCGCCCACCAGTGTTATTACCGGTTTGGTCGTGTCGACCACATGAACCGTCCGCGTCACTTGGTCCGCGGGATTGCCGGCCGCGTCGGTCACGTCGTACGTCACGGTGTAGTCGTCCACGACGCTCGTGTTCACGGGAAGACCGCCTGTGACGATGCTGCCGGTGATGTTGCCATCGAGATTGTCTTCGGCGGTCGCCCCGGCGTCGTCATAAGGCTCGCCGAGGAGTGTCGAGACCTCCGCATCGCCCAGCAGCGTGATTACGGGCGGGGTCGTATCGAGGATAATGGTGTCAGAACTCTCCCCGACATTCCCGGCGTTATCGGTGTACTCGACATAGATGTAGGTCTCGCCGTCGGGTCCGGTTAGTGTGCGGGACAGGGTCGTGTCGGCATAAGCCATCCAGTCTTCCCAGACGCCGTTGACTTGCAGGCGCATCTGGCTCATGCCGGAACCGCCTTCGTAGTCCACATAGCAGTGAACCGACACGACCGGCGTCGTGGTGTACGAGGCGTGGTCATTGATAACAAGATTGCCGATCGGGGGCAGCCGGTCCAAGTAAATGGACGGGGATGTGACCACTTCGGAAACGTTGTACGCAAAGTCCATGAATATGGCCTGGATGGTCTTGGGGCCGTCGTCGCCCGTCAAATCTCTCTCCATGTCTTCACTAAACAAGATCCAGTCACTCCAGTCCACCCCGTCATTGCTGAACTTAACCACATACACGCCCGAGAAGTCCTCTCCGGTGAGATTCAACGCCACGTGGGCATTGTTCGTGAATGGGTCCCCGTTGTTAATCAGGATAGTGCCAACGGGCAGGCTGGCATCCTGGGCGCTTTGCTCGGTGGCCGACCACTCGCTTTCCTCGCCGGTTGCATATATGCGGCCTTTCACGCGGTAGTAGTAGGTCGCCTCGTCGTCCAGATCGACGAACTCGTAGCTCTCGAGACCGCCGGCGGCGAAGAACCAGCCGTTGGACGCCACAACATTGTTGAAGTCCGGATCCGTGGCACATTCGATATAGTATTCGTCGGCAATGCCCCACCACTCGATGGTGTTGGATGTGCCGGCCGTATATGCATCTTCCTCTTGCACCCACGGCGGCGAGAACTCGACGAACAGGGTAAAGAGCCGGCTGCGCGTCTGCTGAGCGGGCGGCAGTGCGGAGTCTTCAACGCCTAGCCGCAGGTCAAATTGGCCTGGAATATATGGCTCTCCCTCGAGCACGCCAGCCTCGGACAGGGTCAGATCAAGCAGGTCCAACGTCATCCGTGGCGTGTACTGCATCGAAGCCGGCCCCGATACAGACTGATAATTCCAAGGGCCTTCGATGGAACTCTCGATGTACGAGCCCCACAGGTTGTTGGGGCCGCCGGATTCGGCGTCGGTGAGGTAACTGCAGACGATCCGGCCGTCGCTGTACAACACCGTCTCGAATTCCACCAAGTCGCTGAGGTAATCGCACGTCCCTTTCCACCGGAACGCCACCATATCGGGCGCAGTTGTCAGGAATATGCCGTCGTCCGGGCCGTTCATCGTGAGCCCACACCCGTAGAGCGAGGCACTGCCATTGCTGAAACTGAGGGTTCCGTTGTCATAAACCCACACGTAAGAGTCCCGCTCGCCAAAGAAGTGGAACGGCCACGGCAGCTCGACAAACGCGGTGCCCCCATCCAGCTCGAGCGGTTCGCCCCCGCCTATCCATTGCGGCTCCGCCAGGACTTGCGCTGAATATTCAGCGCCGGTCAAGTCCACCCATGAGTACGGCTGCGTACCGCCCTGCGCACTCAACGTTACCTCATAAGAGTCGCCCACAGCCGTATCAGGCAGGATGCTGGCGGTGGTGATTTCGAGCGTCACGATGTCCGCGTCAACGTAAATGGTGTGGCTGGCCACCTCGGACCAGTTGCCCAGGGGGTCCTGTTCGAGGACCTCGAGCGTGTGCGGGCCTTCGGCAAGGTCTTCGGTAGGCGTCCAATTCGGAACTCCCACCGAGAACCATGCACCGCCATCGAGGCTGCACCAGTATGTCGGGCCGCCCTTACCATCCCCGGACGCCCACGACCACGTTGGCGTCAAGTCGCTCGTGCCCGTGGGGATATCGTCAAACACGGGCGCATTGGGGCCGGTTTGATCGACCGTCACCGTACAGGACCCGGAATCCGACCAATTGCCGGCCTCGTCCCGTTCCTGGACAAACAGCGTGTGGTCACCGCCGCGGATGCCCCGCCATTCCGGCGGGGTTCCGAACGCATCAAGGACGTATGGAAAGCCCATTGCCCGGTAGGCGGCGCCGAAACCGGGCCCCTCATTCAGCGCCCAACGCCCCTCAAGACCTTCGGCGAAAGGAACCGAAATGTACATCCGGCGGCGCACCTCCAAATCCGGCATCGCATGGTCCCAGATGCGCAACTCACGGATGCCGCCGGCCCACCGTTCTGTCGTGCCCGTAACTTCGTCGAAACGCCCGCCAAGGTAAAAAGACTCCCACTTCGTGCCCGTCCCCTGGAACGACCCCTCGGCCACCGTATGCCCATTCACGAGCAAGCGGGCCCAACCCAGGTCGGGGTCGAACGTCATGGCCACATGCGACCACTGAGCCTCCGGCAATACGCAGGTCGGCGGCGCCTCAATGTGGTTGCTTCCCGAATCTTGCAGGAAGGGGACGCCGTCGCTGATACCCAGGTAGAACTCATAGGTGAGGGTCTTTTCTGAATCCTTCCCCCAAATGAAGTTCCACGACTCTATGATCGTGTGCGCCCCCACCACGCTGTCCGGCAGAACCCAAGCCTCAACCGTATGACCGTCTTCCAGGTAAATCGAGCCATACTCCCAAAACGCGGTGCTCCCGTTGAACTGAGCGTATGCCGGAGCAGTAAAGGATAACGATCCGTCGGTCGTTCCCGTGGCGCCCAAAGACAGGTCGGCGTCGTCCAGCTTGTAGCGGAACGACCCGCTCCCGTCTCCGCCGCCCGAAATCCAGTCCCACGTCGCGGTTGTGGTATCGAATTCGGTGCAGGTAACCGCGGGTAGGGCAGGGGGCGTCCGATCCGCCGTTACGGTCGCACAGCCTGCAATGGACCAGTTGCCCGCATCATCGCGTTCCTGGACGCAAAGTGTGTGATCGCCTTCAGGAAGGTCGAGCGGCCAGCCCACGCCATGGCGCCAGGTCGGCGTCAAAGCCTCCGGGTTGAGCGTTAAGTCATAACCGTTCGGGCTGAGGTCATCGCCCGTTGTGCCCGTGCCTTCATCGAGCGGCCAATACGCACGGAGGTCGGGTTCGTCGCCGGTGATCCCGCCGTACATCCCGTCCCGGATCTCCTGCCGGGTCCTCGTAACATGCCATATCCGAAGGTCGGCCATGCCGCCTTGCCAGTGGACGGTTTTGTTGGCATCCGAACCAATGTAGCTGGTGCTGTCACCTGGGCCGTAACCGCCTAATAACCTGGCGTAGATTTCTTCCCCGTTCACATAGAA
>JAPLKX010000549.1 GCA_026387845.1 Candidatus Hydrogenedentota bacterium
GGCACCACCCCAGGGACCCAAGTGGTCAGTAGCGATTTGCAAAGCGGTGGAGTCGCCCATAACGATGTGCGTGGCGACAGTTATAGCCAACGGTTGGGTCATCCCTGCGAGGGCGGCCATCAGTGTCGGTACGGTCCCAGCAATTATTTGAGCGCCGGCGAGGACACGTGCGGTCGGAAGAGTCACAGTTGACAAACCCGGTTCCGTCGTGGCAGCTATATAAAACGCGGTATCGGGGCCGACCACGAATCCGTCAAAAGCTTTGGCCTCGGCGTCAGCATCGGCATCGGCAACCTTCTTCATATCTTCTGCCCATGCCCAAGTGCCGCAATCCTCAGGCACTACCACCGGCTCGGTCGCGAGCAATGTGTAGACTTTTGCATCGGCTGATTCGCTGGGCTCCATTGCAGCTTTATACGCCGTGGCGTTGACCGTAAAAACAGTTGTTGGTACACCGGAGAGGACAACCGGTACGGAGTATGTGGGCTTGGCTTCGGTCACGGCTGTGCCGTCCGTGGTGTAGTGGATGACGGAGTCCAGTGTTCCGCACGTAATGGTGACGGTGACGCTCGGCGTCGCGCTATAGGTTATAACGCCCGAGATGACGGGCTTGGCAACCTGGGCCGTCTTACTGCAGAACAGTTCAAAGGCGCCAAGCATGGCGGTCTTGTTCGCAGGCAGAACGCCCCAGTCCGTCAAGTCAGTCATTATGTCGGTGAAATCCACGAAGGTCCCCAGCGCGTTATCCAGCACGGTTACCCATGCCGGATTGTTCTCCAGGGCCGTGGCCAACAGCATCATCTCCGCCTTGTCGGGGATGCTTTCATAGGCAGGGTTTGAATTTCCGCGGATCAACACGCCGTCCATATCGATGCCGTCAAAAACGGCTTGGCGGTTCTCATCCTCGCAGCTCTTGAACTCGCCCGTGATGGTATCGCATTCCGGCGCCGAGCAGTCAAACATGACCTCATCGGTGCCCAGGCCAGTAAGAAAGTCCATGAGCGTGCCCCAATACCCATCGTTGAGTTCGTAGGGATCGCCGGTCAACTCCTCGGGCCACGTCGGGTCGTCGACGTAGAGTTTGGTGTACTCCCCTTCGGGATTAAAATTCAGTGGCGGGAGCGCTGACGCTGTGAACGACAGCCCCGCGACCATTGCCAGTACCGCAACTAATGTTCTTCTCATAGTAGTGCTTCCTCCCTCATTTTCATTGTGTGAAACCACACCAATTGCCTCGTAGCGACATTTGCCTTTGCCTTCAACTTCACCCTTCCCCAGAAACTATGGGTATCAAGAGTGCTTCTATAGCCCAACGGCATTCATAAACAACGATGAATACCACTGTACTCGATCTTCAAATTTCCGCCGAAACTTATGGATGATATTATCAAGGCCGGCCCACCTCTGAGCCCTCCTCCCCATCCAGAAGCCATGATAGAACAATTCCTTACACCTGTCAAGCCCTATTTTTGCGCCCGCCTGGACATCTATAACCTGCTGCAATTCCTGGCCTTACGCCACCACCCCCGACGTCTCTAAGTCCTTCCGAATCCATGACATTACCTCTTCTTCGCCAGACTTTATCATTTACAATCTTTGTTTCCGGCATCTGCGGACAACGGAGATGTCGAGGGGAAGGTAATCCGGAGAGGTGTGCGCGCCCCCGCGCGACCGGGTGGCAGTGGTGATGAGGCAGTTCAGGATTGAGTCGCGGGCGAGTACGACGATTTGGCCTGCCTTACAGCGACTGCGCCGCCATGTGTTGATCTATCCTTACCGGGCGGTTTATCCTGAACATCGCATGCAGTCAAAGACTCTTATGTTGTCTACAAATCTAGCAAAGTGTCTCTAAAATGCTGAAGGACCTTTATTTCCGGCATTTAATGAAGCGGCAGGCGGGCCGGTTGGCCGGCTGTGGCGAGGCGGCCGGCCTGGGCTTGTCGCGGGCCATGCGGTCTGCGGCCGCCGGGGCGTTTTCCGCGGAGGAGCACGAATGGATCGGGCGGATTGAGCCGATTCGGCGCGAGATGGAGGCGTCGTCGGCGGAAGTGCGCCAACCGGACTGGGGCGCGACGTCGTGCGGGGGCGTGGAGCCCGGCGCAATCACGAGGATCGTGGGCGAAGTCTGCCGGTCCGCATCCAAACCAAAACTTTGGGCGGGTTTTCTGCTGAAACTTGTGCGCGAGTTCCGGCCGGGATCGTGTCTGGAGCTGGGTACATGCCTGGGGGTCAGCGCGTGCTACGAAGGGGCGGGGCTGCACATGAACGGGGCCGGGCGGCTGGTGACGCTGGAGGGCGCGCCGGAATTTGCGGAGATCGCGCGGGCCAATTTTCAGCGGCTGGGGCTGTCGAACGTGAGCGTAATCACGGGGCCGTTTCAGAAGACGCTGGGCGAGGCGCTCGACCAACTCGGCCCGATAGACTACGCGTTCATCGATGGGCACCATCAGGAGGCGCCCACCATCGAATACTTCCGCAAGATTAGCGCGCGCGCCAATCCGGGCGCCGTGCTTGTGTTTGATGACATCAACTGGTCAGACGGCATGAAGCGCGCCTGGCGATCCGTGGCGTCCTCTCCGGGCGTGTTTTATCCGGTGAACCTGCACACGCTGGGCGTCTGCATCTACGGCAACCCGTGATGGGCCGGCATCTCGTCGAGACGCGATGGGCGGCGGTCGCGATCGTGGTGATCGTTGTGGCCGGGGCGGTGCTGCGGGCGCTTTTCCTCGGCGTGTGCCTCACCAACGACGAAACCATCACGTACGACTGGTCAAGCGGGTCGCTGCGCGGCGCCGTCCAGTCGCAATACTATCCGCTGGCCAACGTGCTGGCCTGGTGCGCACTCCAAATCAGCCACGCCGAACCCGTGATGCGGCTGCCGGCGTTTTTAGCGGGGGTCTTCTCGATCCTGGCCATCTACTGGCTGGGCAAGAACGTGTTCAGCGCCCCGGCCGGGCTGGTTTGCGCGGCGCTGCTGGCGGTTTCCACGTTTCATATTCAGCACAGCGATAACGCCCGTTACTATTCGTACGTGATGCTGGCGGTCATCCTGTCGATGCTGGCCATCGAGCGGTACACCTCGACGGTCAAGGTACGCTGGCTGCCGGGGTGGAGCGCGGGCGTGGCGTTGGGCGAGCTTTCGCACCCGTTTTTTCTACTTGGCGCGGCGGGCCTGTCTATCGGGGCCGGGCTGTGGCACCTGGTTACTCCGCGGTTGAAGGGTATTCCGCGGCGCGCCCTCTACCTGGGCCTGTTTTGCGTGCTTACGGCGGCGGGCCTCGCGCCGATACTCGCGTACATGGCCCCGAAGCTGCTGCCCGCGGCCGAGATCGCAGCCCGCGCCGCGGGGCCGGGCGCCGCAAAGACCAGCTACACGCACATCCGAACCGGACCGTCTGGATTCCGGCCATCAAGCCCCTGCTGACCAGCGAAATGCGCAAGCTGCTCCCCAAACTGTGCGGGGAGCCGCTGCTCGATGGGCGGCCGGAACTGTACGTGCTGGCCGAGCCCACCGTGAACCAGGTAGCCTGGGGCGGGTTTGAAGGCGACTTGAACGGCCTGCAACTGAGGCCGGGCGCCGAGATCGTCGAAGGGCCGGAGGCGCTTAACGGGAAATCGCTGCGCATCTCGAGCGACGACCCGCAGAAGGTGGTTCCGGTCCGGTTGCCGGTCGTCATGGATGAGGCGGGGAACCCGGCCGGCGAACTCAAAGACGGCGAGACCTACACGCTCTCGCTCGATATGAAATGGGAAGACGCCGCGCCAAAGGGCAGCAATTTCCGGCTGTGCGTGATGGGACTCGTCGGCCGGCAACCCGATGAAATGGGACTCTGGAAAGAACTGACGTACGCCCAGGGCTCGCGGTATTGGCGCCACTACGTATACCGGATCGTCCCCGGCGAGACCTACCCCGCCGGCACCCGCGATATCCTCGTTGCGGTCGGCATTGTGCACGGTACGGGGACGCTGTGGGTGGACAATGTCCAGCTTGAACACAAGCTTTACGCGACGCCGTTCGTCCAGGGAATCAGGAAGCCATGGCAGGAAAAGATAATCTCAAATCTCAAATCTCAAATTGAATCTGGAACTCAGGAACTCAGGAAACAGCAAGCCGCATGTCTGCCGATCTTTCCTGATTTGCTGAGTTCCAGATTCCCCTGCGTTCGCGAGATGGTAGCAACTCCCTGGGCGGAAAACAGATACCAAATCTAAAGTCTCCGCTCTCAGATCAGATCCCTTGCTGAGCCGCGAAACGCTACGTGGAATCCCCTGGTTTGCAAGCAGCAGCGTCCAGTGCATCGCGTTCAGCTTTTGCCTCTTCATGAAGCCCGCATGCGGTTAAGATGGCAACGTGCTGCTCAGCATAGTATTCCCTGTAATCCGTACATTTCCTGTCCACGTCCAAGACACGCGCCTTTCTGAAGTGCTCCAATGCTTCAGGATATCGTTTCAGCAAATAGTAGCCGTTGCTCAGCAGGTAATGATGCTTTGCGTTGTCCGGCTCCATCTCCATGGCTCTCGAGTAATATTTGATTGCATCTTCATATGAACCATCTTCTTCATAACACGCGGCAAGGCCGACAAGCGCGTTGACATCGTCAGGCTCCAACCTCACCGCTTCAAGCAGTGCATCAATCGCCTCACGATATTGACCTCGGTGTTCGAAGATCCAACCCCGTGCAACATACAAGTCATGGTCGGCAGGGTCCCGTTCTAAGCACCAGTTAATCCTTTTTTCAGCTTCATCAAAATCGTCGCGTTTGAGAACAGTACATGCGAGTCCTTTGACAGCCTCGTAGTTGCTCGGGTGTAGATCGATAGCTTTTTTGAAATATGCTTCAGCCTTTGCCCAATCTTTTAACTCAAAAGCAGCTCTGCCGCCGTTAATAAAGTAACTGGGGTGTGGAACGACTCTGAGTGCCCGTTCATACGATGACAGCGCAGATTCATGCTTCCCCCAGAGAATAAGGCCAATCATCGCATAGGCTTCTGCGAGATAATCATCCCTGTCTAGTTCACATGACACGTACCGGTTGTATTCACGAACCGCCTCCTCGGGCCTGCCCGCTTTAAACTCGGCCCAGCCTTTCCAGTAAATGGCGAGCTTCAACGAGGTATCCCCCTTGTACGCTTTTTCGAATGCCTCAGCAGCTCTCGAGGAACGACCCATCCTGAGCCACACGTGCCCAAGCCTGAACCACATGCGAGACAAGAGCCAGTTTATCACCTAAATCCTGTGCCCTCTTTACCGTTTGCTTTTTTGTCCCCTTATCTGAGAGCTTGTGAAGAAATGGCAATAAGGGCTGTATTCGCCTTTGTAAGTCCAACAATATCAACAACCCAGTTTTGTGCCGCTCAATTGATTCACAAGCTCTGAGATCTTCATTTGATCCGGTGGAAGCTTTTTTCCATTTGGTGCTGGGTGATTTCGGTGATGATGGGCCGGCCGTGGGGGCACGTGTACGGCGGGCGGAGGCGCTGAAACCCTTCGAGCAGGTGCCGGCGCTCGTCAGTCGACAGCCGGTCGCCGGCCTTAACGGCCCCGCGGCAGGATTCGACCGTGAGCCGCAGCAGGTCCGACACGAAATCCTTTTCGTTGAACAGGTCGCCCTGCGCAATCTCATCGACCACGCGGTAGACGGCGTCGGCCATTTTCGAGTCGTCGTAGAGGTGGCAGACCGCCGTGATCTGGAACGTGTTGCCGCCGAACGGCTCGATCTCGATCCCGAGTTTTGCGAACAGCTTGATGTTGGATTCGAGCAGTTTGACATGGCTTGGCGGCACGTCGAGCAGGACGGGCACGGCCAGTTGCTGTGCGGCGTACCGGTTGTCTTCGAGGTCCGCGCGGAGGTTGTCGTAGGTGAGCCGCTCGTGGAGTGCGTGCTGGTCGATGATGAGCAGCCGGTCGTCCTGGGGCACTACGAGATACGTGTCAAACAACTGGATGGGCGCGTTATCGAGCCGGTCGACGGGCTCATACATCGGCAGGGGCTGGCCGGAATCTTCTTTTTCGCGCTCGTGGCCAGCCGTGCCCGCCAGTTCCGTCTGAAGCGGCCGGGCCGGCGTGGCCGGTTTGACGGCCGGCGCGGCTTTGGGCATCTGGCCAACGGGGCGGTCGCCGCGCGCAGCCGTCTTGGTGTCGAGCGGAGCCGCGGGAGTGGGGGACGCGGGCGCTGCCATGGTCGCCGCGCTGACTAGCTCGACGGGCTCGGGCCGCGGCCACGCAACCGGGCGTGGCGACCGCGGCCGGATCTCCGTGAGCCGCTGGCGCACCACGTCGCGGAGCGCGTCGCGGACGGCGCGCTCGTCGCGGAACCGGATCTCGCGCTTGGTTGGGTGGATGTTGACGTCGACGAGCCGCGGGTGCGTTTCGACCAGGATAATGCCGACGGGCTTCCTTCCGATGCCGACCAGCCCGTGATACCCGTCTTCAAACCCATACTGGAGGCTGTGGTTGTTGACGGGCCGGCGGTTGAGGAAGAAAAACTGGTGGGACCTCGAACTTCTGGTCAGGTCGGGCAGGCCCAGCATGCCTTTGAACCGGAACCCGGCGGCCTCGCCGGAAAACTCGAGCATGTCCCTCACAAAATTGAGGCCCCAAATAAGCGCAACCCGCTCGCGCAGCGTGGCGTTTTCCGGCAGGTCGAGCAGGAATTTTTCGTTGTGCAGCAACTGGAAACCGACGCCTTCCTGGGCGAGCGCGTGCCGCTGAGCAATGTCGGCGGCATGGCTGAGTTCGGTGGTGATCCCTTTCAAAAACTTGGCCCGGACAGGCGTGTTGAAGTAGAGCCGGTTAACCGTGACGCGCGTCCCCACCGGCGCCGCCACACGGCCCACGTCCCGCAGAATCCCGCCATCAACACGGATTCTGACGGCGTCGTTGTCTTTCGCCCTACGCGTGACCATCTCGAAATGGGATACGGCGGCGATGCTTGCCAGGGCTTCCCCGCGGAAACCCATCGTCCGGATGTTGTCCAGGTCTTCGGCTTTTCGGATCTTGCTGGTGGCGTGGCGCTCAATGGCCAGGAGGGCATCCTGCTCGGACATGCCGTGTCCGTTATCCTGGACCTCGATGGTTCGCCTGCCGGCTGCAACCAGCCGCACGACGACACGCGTGGCCCGGGCATCCAGGGCGTTTTCCACCAACTCCTTGACAACCGAGGCCGGGCGCTCGACGACCTCGCCCGCCGCAATCTTGTTGGCGAGTTCTTCGGGCAGAATCCGCACGGGCGGTATGGCTAACGTCGCGCTCATCGGCTCCCTCGCTGCGCCGTATTGTAGTCGTCAGCCGGGCCGTAGGCAAGGGGGGCAAAAGCATAGGACCGATCGGTCCGATCCGTCCGATCGGTCCGATGAAAGACGGGGTTCCCAATAGCGCGAACCCGAAACCGGGCATATTGCCTGGTAATTCTATGGCAGCCCCGTCTTAAGTCGGATATCGTCGGCGCTCGACCGTTCGGGAACGGGCACCTCGCCGTCCGCCGCGGTATCGACGGCTTTATTTCGTTCGAGCACCCGTTGCACCAGGCTCCTGCCCTTGCGCCGCGGCTGCGATTGCGTATCTTGCTCTTGAGTCTGTTCGTCCGATGCGGGTTCGGGCGGCGGCGCCGGCTCATCCTCCAAAACCAGCCGGAAACCGATGTCGTCCTTGGGCTGAAAATAGCCTTCCTGGTAGGTTTCCCTGCGGGCGGACCTGCAGTCGGCGGGGCTTGAAGCCCAACCGCCCCCGCGCGTCACGTGCAGTTCTCCCCAGTCGGGCCCCTGCGGATCGATCTGGCGTTCCGCCGAATAGGCCTGGTACCAATCCGCGCACCACTCCCGGACGTTGCCCTCCATGTCATACAGGCCCCAGGGATTCGGCCGCTTCTCGCCGACGGGGTGCGTCTTCTGCTCGCTGTTGCCCGAATGCCACGCAAATTCGTCAAGTTGCGCGGAATCATTGCCGGACGCCCACGCTGATTGCGTCCCGGCCCGGGCGGCGTACTCCCATTCGGCCTCCGTCGGCAACCGGTAAATTTTCTGGCTGAGTGTCGACAGTTCACTGATAAACGTCATGCAATCCGCGGGCGAGACGCTTTCGAGGGGGCAGGAATCGCACCCGGCAAACCGGGACGGGTTGCCGCCCATGACTTCGCGCCACTGCCGCTGCGTCACTTCGAATTTGCCCAGCCAGAACCCGCGCGTAATCGTCACAACGTGCGCCAACTCATCACCGGCGCGATCCGGCTCGGCATCCGGGCTCCCCATCCTGAACCGGCCCGGCGGCGCCCACACAAACCAGTAGTCGCCGACCCGCCGCTCTTCGCCGGGCCGCGTGAGGCCTTTTTCTTCGAACGTCACGGAGGTCGCATACCGCAATTCCACGCGCGCCCAGACAAGCGGCGCAATCACCAGCACTGCCGCCGGGACCACGACCAGGACCACCCGCAGCGTTCTGCTGTTGAACCGATGGCCTTCGATGATGGACAGGTAAAGAAACGCCCCCGCGATGAAGCCGGTCAGCGTCCACGACAGGAACGGCGGCAGGATCAGCCACGACCCCAGGATGGTATCGACAAGAACCATGAGGTTCGCAAAAATGAACGTCAGAAACGTGCTGTCGATATAGAGGATCAACGTATTCAGCGCCACAAATACCAGCAGTATCCCGACCAGGCTCAACAGTGTCCGAGACAGGCTAGTCATTGCGCCCACCGTAACTGCCGGCGGGGCCACCATGACTGCCGGCGGGGCCCCCGTTGCCGCCCGCGGAGTTCGGCCGCTCGGGCTGGGCGGGCTCGCGTTCGAGCCGAACCCGCTGGATTGCGTAATACACCACCCCCCCGATTCCACAAATGCAAATCAAGGCGGCCGGCGTCAAGACGCGCAAGTCGGCCGTCGCCGCCTCGTCCCACGAGACCCACCGCAGCACTTCCCACCGGTATGAGGGCAAAAACGCCTGGATGGCCAGCCGCATCAGCCCGAGGATCTGGCCCGTCAGGACGCCCGCCAGCACGCTGCGCAACAACATCCCGCCGGCCGGCGCTCCCACTTTGAACCGCACCGGGATCTCGAGCGTCCCGCCGTTCGTCTCGACGACGATGCTGGTCGCCTGCCGAGATCGCGCCGGCAACCCGGCCCCGTGCATCGTCACCTCGACCGTCACGGTCTCGCCTTCGATTGCGCACGGCGTCATCCGGAACCCCTCGCCGTGCTCGGCCAGCGTCACGGTGCCGGACATGAAACCCCGGCTCGCGTTGAAGATCGTCACGCTGACCGTTTTCGACGACGCGGTCGAGATGGTCCCGCCGTCGATCTCGTCGACGTCCGCCGCGGGAACCGGCCCGGGCAGCGACGGGTCCAGCACGTGCAGGACCGCCTCCATTTTGCGGCTCGGGCTGATCGTCACGTCGCTGACAATTTCGTCGAACGGCTCGGCGTGGTACAGTTGCCCCGTCGCCACCAGCCACGCACGGATCCACCCGCGTTCCAGCAGTTTCATGCCCTGCTCGAACATCCCCGGAACGTTGCCCAGCATCGCCGCCAATTCTTTGGGCGTCGCCGCCGACCGCACGCCAATCCGGAACGGCAACGACGGCGCAAACCGCCAGCGAACCGCCATCACGCCCAGTTCGCGGTCGCCCGCGCACGCCGCCGCGCATTGTTCGAGGAACCGGATGTCGTTGCCCCTGTTGGGAAACACCGCCCGCAGCCACTCCGCAAACTGGCCGCTGTACAACAAGTTTGAAAGCCGCGGCCCGATCTCCGGGTGCGCCGACAACGCCGCCTCGATTTCTTCTATCCGGCTGATCGGCACATAGGCAGCCAACTCGAACGGGCGCTTCGGGTCGAGCGTATACAGCAGCGCCATCAGTGCCGTCTCGCCGTCTTTCACGCGCCCGCGCAGGCTCCTGATGCGCTCGATCAAGTCCCGCGCGGCCGGCCCGCTGTCCAGCGCGTCGACCCACATCTCGATGCTGCCGCTGTACAGCAGGCCCTGCAACTCTTTATGGTAAGCGTGTGCGGCGGGCGACGCCAGCAACTGGATCAGTTGGCTGACGGTGTAGACGCGCTTGTCGCCGACCTCGAGCGGCTGCGTGGGATCGAGCAGGTACTTGAGTTTGAACACGCCCAGCGACATCCGGTCCGCGAACTCTTCCTCCAACTGGGCCACGCGCTGGCCGAGCGCTGTGTCGAAAAACATCACCCACTGCGAGAGGTAGCCGCGGCGCAGGTCCCGCTCGACGTCGAAATCGCCCAGCCGCCGCGCCATCTCGAACGGCGTCTTGATTTCCGGCAGGCTCCTGTACGGCACCTGCTTGCCCATGAAGGCTTCGTCGTGATCGGGCTGGCCGTCGTCCGTCAGCACCACCTCGCCGTGAAGCCAGTTCCACAGTTGGTCATAACCCCAACGCGAATCCGGAGAAAGACGCAGAAGCCCGTTGATCATCTGCTGAAACTCGAGCGATATCCCGCCGGGCCGCGGCACTTTCCCCCGGAAATGACACCCCAGCACCGCGTTCTTGTCCAGCCCGTTGAACGGGCTCGCACCCGCGATCAGGTGCAGCAGCGTGATTCCCAGACCGTAATAATCCGTCTTGGCGCTGACCTCCTTGCCGTCGATCAACTCCGGCGCCGCATAATCCAGCGTGAAAAACGCGCCCGTGCTGGTGTGCCGCACCTTTTCGTTGTCCTCGAGGATCGAACTGACGCCGAAATCGCCTATCACGACCTCGTCGTGCGTCAACGTGCTGAAAAACAGGTTGTTGGGCTTGATATCCCGGTGCACGATCCCCTGGGCATGAAGATACTGCAGGCCATCGAGGATTTGGCGCAGCAGTTCGCGCACCTCCGGCTCGCCAAACGGCATGTGATCCATCAGGCTGCCGCCGTGGCAGTAGTCCATCACCTCGTAATACCTCCCCGCCCACTGACCATACGCCCGAAGCCGGATGATGTGCGGGTGGCGGATATTCAAGAGGTGGCGGAGGATTTCTTCTTTTGGCGCAACGCGGTGCCGGTAAATTTTCAGCGCGACCGGCTCCTCCCCGTGTATGTCGGTGCAACGGAACACGTCCGCCTCGCCCGTCGCCGTGCCGATTGGGCCTTCGTCCAGCCGGTAACGATCCTCGACGAGATCGCCCACGCCCGGCCCGCCCGACGGCGGCGCCGGGGCCGCAGGCTGGTCGCGCCGCCGGTCGGAGTCGTCGAACCGCAGCGTCGCCCGCTCGTCAAACCGCTGCGTGACGTCGTCCGGCACGCGTTCCGTGACCCGGTCTTCCGCGCCGCGCGCGCGCGCATCTTCCGACCGTTGTTCCTCGCCGTCGTTGCTCAAAACTCGATAATCCTCACGGTCAGCGTCAGCCCCGACAGCGTCAGCCGGTCCCCGTTATGCAACGGGCGCGACTCGCCCGGCCCCACCCGCTGCTGATTTATCAACGTCGGGTTGGTATACGACTGCTGCTCAATCGCGGTGACGTGCCACTGCCGGTCCTTGAACGTGAACGAGCAGTGGCTACGGTGCACGTAAGTGACACCCGGCAAATCGGCAAGTTGTATTTGCGCCATGCTCGAGGGATGCGCCTGCCCGACGACATACCCATCGCGGACCTCCAACACCTGCCCCGAACCCGTGCCGGTTTCCAGAAACAGGGTCGGCGCCGGTTCCGGCGTTGCCGCCGGTTCTGGTTGAGGCTCGCAGGTTCCGGCCGCCGCGTCTAGCTCTTCCTGTGCGGCCTCTTTTCGCCGCTGCTGGTCGGAGCGCGTATTGACCGCGGCCGTAGGCCCGCCCGGCGCGAATCGTTTACCATGCCTCTTGATGACGGGGATCTCGCCGGATTGCGACCCCGGCGGGTCGGGCGGGCTGTCGGGCGAGGGCGTGGCAGGGACCATGCCGAGAAATTCGCCGTCTGCCGCGCAGGAATCGCTCAGTTCGTCATTTTGCTTGCCACATCGCGGGCAGATCTTCACGTATCGCATGCAAAACCTTCGCCTTCAATCATTGTTAAAAAAGAAGTCTTCAAGTCCTTTTGGTCCTTTTGGTCCCTTACGTCCCTTATGTCCCTTCTTTTGACCTCTCAGGCACTCTGTCCCGCCCGACCGTGGCACCCCGATCACCATGTTAACCAACCCCGGCCCAAGCCCGAAATTCACCGGCCCCGGCCGGCACGCCTCGAGTTCCGGCCCCATCGCCCTCCCGCGCGTCGAAATCAGGTGCATTCGCTGGTTGCCCGATCCCGCCAACGGGTGCGATTGCGGCACCTCGCGCCGGTACGGGCCGTCGATCACGACATCCGCCATCTCGATCAACCGGTGCGCCGACGATTTCCGCCGCAACGTCGACAGCACGTACCCGCTGTAGATCATCACGTTCCACCTGGGCCGCTGCGCTCTCACCCGCTCCAGCAGGTCCGCGAGCCCTTCGGTCTGGTCAAACGGCTCGCCGCCCGAAATCGTCACCCCCGCCAAACCTTCGTCCAGCCGCAGCAACCGCCGGGCCAGCACGTCCACGGGCACCAGCCGCCCGCTCGAGGGGTCCTGCATCTCCGGGCTGATACACCCCGGGCAACGTTTCCTGCACCCCGCCACCCACAACACCACCCGGTAACCCGGTCCCAGCGACGACACCGGCCAAGCCAAGCTGTAAAGGTTCACGAAAGACCGATCCCCCTCAATCGGCGCGTCGTAATCCTTTTTTTCATCCTTCATCCTTCATCCTTGGTCATTTGTAATTTGTCATTTGTAATTTGTCCTTCATCCGGGGCCGGCGGTTCCACGGCGATCTTCAACACAAACCGCGCCGTCGCGTCCTCGCCCTTGTCGACAAGCTCAAGGAGTCGCACCGTGCTGCCCGGTTCGACCTCCTGGTCAAACAGCGCCCGGCTCAACGGATTGATCAGGGCATGGTCCACCATGTTGCGGACGCCCCGGCCGCCGTGTTGCAGCCGCGTCCGGCCCAACTCCACCAGTTTCTCCCGGACGGCCTTGTCCATCGAGATCTCGATTTGTTTCTTTTCGCGCGCCGCTTTCACCAGTTTCGAGGTCAGCAGGTCCACGATTTCCTCGTCAACTGGCGGCTTGATGAAATCGAACACCACAAAATTGTCCCCGAACCGGTTCAGGATTTCCGGCCGGCCCAGCACAAAATTGAAGTGATTGCGGATTTCCTGCAGCACGATGTCTCTCATGCTGGTGTACGCCATATCGGGCGAGACCAGCACTTGCATCGAGCCTTCCCGTGTCTCCGCGCGCGACACGGTGCCCAGGTTGCTGGTGAAAATGATGATGCTTTCCGAGAAATACACCGTTTCGCCTTTGCCGTCGGTAAGCCGGCCGTCATCGAGGATCTGCAGGAACTTGTCGAAAATGCTCCCGTGGCCTTTCTCGACCTCGTCAAACAGCAGGATCGAAAACGGATTGCGCTTCACGGCGTTGGTGAGTTGCCCCCCCTCTTCGTAACCGACGTACCCCGGCGGCGCGCCCAGCAGCCGCTGATCCGACTGCGGGGTGCTGTACTCGCTCATGTCAAACCGGATCAGCCGCCGTTCGTCGCCGAACAAAAGTTCCGCCAGCGCCTTGGCCATCTCAGTCTTGCCCACGCCCGTCGGCCCCGCAAAAAACAACACGCCACGCGGCCGGCCCATCTTGCTCGAATCGCCCGCCGCAAGCCCGATTTTCGCACGTTTCACGATATCCAGCACGCGCGCCACCGCCGCGTCCTGACCTTTGATGCGCGACCGGATCTCCGCCTCCGCGTTCTCGAGTTTGCTCGTTTCGATCTTGTCCCAGTCGCTGATCGTCACGCCGTACTTGTACATTTCGCTGATGCGTTTTATGTTCGAGGCGCCCGTGGCCGGGTCGCAAAGCGGAACTTTCTCTTTCAGCGACAATGCTACGAGGCTGCGCATCTCGTAGTTCGAAAACCCTTCGCTGAAATCCACGAAATCTTCTACCACCGTCCGCCCCAAAGGTTTCGCGGAGGGCGCGTTGAAAAAGTGCCTGTGGTACCGGCTGATAAACCTCGAGCGCTCGTCCCTGTCGGGCAGGTCAATCTGGACAGATTGCGAGCGCGGGTTGTTGATGTACAGAAACGTGGGGAGATCGTTGAGCTTGTCGCAAATCAGGATCAGCAGGTTCTTCCACCGCGCATTGTCCCGGATCACCTCGGCGCTCGTCAACGACGCTTTCAGAATGCGCGTAAACAGGATTCGCTCGGCGGGCAGCAGCCGGTCCGGCGACGACGTCAGCCGCGACGCCAGGTTAAACACAAACGCGCTGGGCGCCTGGGTGTTTTGCAGCACCTGCGTGATCCGGTAGATCGTCTTATCGAGGTCCGGCGGCTCGGCGCTTCGCCGCCCAAACAGCCCGCCTTTTTCCGATCGCGGCAGCGATTTAGCGTCCTGCTCGGAATCCCGCGCGGACTGTTGCTTCGCCTCATCCGCCGGCTTCAACGGCTTGCCCGTCTCGATACGGTGAAACAGATCGCCCATCTCGGGCGTCGAGAACGAAAGATCCTCGACGGGATCCACCCACCCGATAATCTCGTAGTTCAATCCCGCCAGAAACCTCCTGAAAAACCCGCTCAGGTCGCTGTCAGTCCACCGAACCTCCTCGCCCGTCTCGGACTGGATTGGAAACGACACCAGGTCGTGGACGTTGCCATAGACAAACAACAGGTTCTTCAGGTTGGCGAACTTGGCCAGTTCCCTCAGCCAGCGCGGCGAATCTTCCGTAACGACAATCATCGCGGGGCCCCTTTGCTCGCGCTCGCGCGCGCCTATTCCAATGGCTCCATTGTAGTTACACCCGAGCCAGCTTTCAATTCATAGGAATAAGTGCGAAGTTCAAAGTGCGAAGTGCGCAGTTTGTAACGGACAACTTCGCACTTCGAACTTCGCACTTATCCGGTTGACACACCTTATGGCCAATGGTACCGTAAAGTAGGCCGACTTCGCCTGAAGTCGCGACTTCGCCGAAGTCGGCCAGGTACCACCTCAGGCCGCGGCATCTTTGGGAGAAGACACGTGAGTGGACGCACCATACTCGTAATGCCCTTGGCCCACCCCGCCATTTTGTTGCCGACCGGCCTCGTTGCGGGGGTAGCCGCGCTTGGCGCCGGCCTTGCCATCGGCGTCAAGACGCTCGTTGAAGCCCGCATCGCCGCCGCCCACCGCGAACGCGAACACGAAAAGGCCGCCGGCCAAGTCTGGCGCGCATTCGAGCAGGAGCAAAGCGAACAATCCGCAATGATCCAGAACGCCGAGCAGGCCATCCGGGCGTCCGAAAAGACCCTGGCCGCACTCCATCTGGCCATCGCCGGCTCGCAAGCACGCGAAACCAACGGCGCCGCGCCCCAAACCGCCCATGATTATGCCGCTATCGGCGCCGAACGCGACCCCGAGAAGATGGATAAAATGATGGCGGACCTCAAATCGCTGCTGGACAGCCTTCCCGCCGAGTTTCGAGAAACCGAAGGCTCTTCGTTCCCGGCGTTGCTCCGCCAGGCCCAACGCCTGACTACCGACTGGGAGACCGGCAGAAAAGTCCGACCGGGGGAGATTACGGCATTCAAGGACCTCGTTGCCGGCACCCTCACGGAATTCGCCGAAGACCTTCAGGCGCGCGAACACCAGCGCAAGGAAACCGCCGCCCGAATCGGCCAGACCCTCGACACCGTCCTGTTTTACGAGCAGCTTGTCCGCCAGCATGAAGGCCTGCTGCCCAGGGAATTCTCTACCGAACTCGCGTCTGTCAGCGACCAGATTGCCCGGCTTGCGTCCACTCGCGACTTCCCACTCGGTCTGTTGGAACTGCTCGAGAAAAAGGTGGCCGACCTGCGTGTGGCAATCGACAACGAGGTGATCCAACTTGCCCAGCGCGACGGACTCTGCGAGAGTATCGCACGCAACCTGCACGAAATGGGCTACAAAGTCCTCGCCGATTTTGGCGCCGAGTCGACCGACGGCCGGCGCGAGGCCGTGTTGCGCGTGCCCGGCGGCGAACGTATACACATCACGCTCCACAAGAACAACCAGGTCGGCATGCAACTGTTTCACGAGCGAAAGAAAGGCAAGCGCGGCCCGCTGTCCGCCAAAGAGAACGAACACGTAAAGAAACAAGAAACCCGGTGGTGCGCCGACTTCAAAGAACTCGTCCGCCGCCTCGTCGCCGAAGGGTTCCCCTACGAGATTTCGGCCGAGGACCTCATCCCCGAAGGGGCGGTCAAGGTAGTCGTCGTCGAGACCCCCGAAGACGTCCTCGCCCAGGAAGCCATGCAGTACGACGAAACACCCCAGC
>JAPLKX010000511.1 GCA_026387845.1 Candidatus Hydrogenedentota bacterium
GTCATGCCCCAACGGACCGACATCTCGCCGCTGCTGCCGTCGATCACAGTGAGGAACCGTGTCGTATAACCATCGGTCAGCGAGTCGATAGGCTGCAAAACGATGTTGTCGCCGGACGGCGGGGCGAACTCCGCATCCGGAATGGGATCGTTAACCCTGTCAAATGCGAAGGTGTACAACGCCCGTCCTTCGAGTTGATTAGTGGCCGCCTGGACCGGCATGAGCTGTTGCGCGTCGACCCACAGCCGGGTGATTCTTGCGGTGACCCATTTGCCGCACAATCCGGCGGTGGTTGACTTGATCACGTGGCAGTGGCGGCCGTTGAGCGTGCAGGTGCCTTCGTATTCAAGATGCAAATCCGCGATTGCCTCCTCGACGTCACGATTCTGAAGTCCAAAGGGGTCGCATATCAAAACGTTCTTTTCATCAAACACGTCGTATGGGGCAACCTGCAGGAACTCTTCTATCTGGCCATTCTTTTCCATGGTGTAATGCCACCAACACTGGTCCCCATCGCTGGCCACAACGAACGTGCCCGTATGCATGCATTGGGTCACGTCACCGTAGAACTGGCCATTTCCCTGGAACTTAAAAGTGGCGCTTTGGGTGTTGATGGTCGAAGCTGACTGGGCAGAAGGCAACAGCGCCCAGGCGTCCATAGTCGTGACCCGCTCGGACAGGGCCGTCAACTGCTGGCGCGCCAGCCGCATCTGGTTGAGCACCACAAGCAGTTGGGAGTCCTTCCCGGCCTTTCTGAACTGTTCCAAGGCTGTTTCGGAGAACAGTACGGAAGTTGTGGCCAGGTGCAACTGGACAGGCGCGGCGGAAGCGCCCTCAACGGTCTTGAATCCGCGGAGTTCGACGTCGCCCTCCCAATCGGGCGGAAGCGATACCGGCAGGGTGAACCGCTTTTCACGGGCGTTGTACTGCACGTCAGCCAGCAGTTGAGCGCGGTCCATTACCGACTTTTCGTCGCTCAAGTCTACGATGTGCCCGGCCAGCGGGTCCATCGGCTGGTCAAAAGCGACTTCCACGTATGTAAAACATGCAACCTTCTCGCCCGGCTGCGGCGAGAGCGACAAGATCTGCGGCTCGGGCGCGCCGGGCGTGTTTGGCGCCGCGGCGGTTTCAAATCCCCAGCGGTAGGCGGCGGCCTTCACGCCATCCACCGATACAAAACTTTCCCATGCACGCTCGGCGTTAACGGCAACAAACTGCTGTTGACCCGGCGTCAACCGAACGGGAATAACAAACTCGTACGACTCGGGGTCGTACTGTGCCGCCGAAAAATCTCTCAGGGCGCCCTTCTCGAAGGTGATTCCCATGCGGCCCGGATCCATGGGCTGGTCAAACTGAATTCTCAGTTCCGTTTGCACGGGCACGTTTGAGGCCGCGTTCGCGGGGAACACACGAACCACCACGGGCTGACCTTCGGCGGGTTTCTGAGCGGAGTCTTGTTTCGGGAAGGCCGCTTTCAATTCGGCCAGTTTCTCCTCGGTGGGCGCCTCGACGAGGTCCGGGGAAAAGGGTTTTGTCGAGGCATTGGTAACGTAAACGCGGTTGACAAGCTTGCCGTCGTGAACGTTGAGCCCCTCGCGCAGAATCCACACGTCATCGACCTTTTGAAATTCGGCTCTTAATACCCACTCGATATCGTCCCCAAACGTGGTGTGGAACGCCAGAACCTTGGGCGCGGATTGGTTCTGGAAGTCTATAAACTCAGGGCCAATCTCGATCCGGTTCTTGTTTTCGCCACCATCGGGCATCCGCGTAAAGTCTTCCTCAAGTACGGGCACGAACTCCGGCACCTGAATGTGTAACCGGACCCGATCTATGCGAAACGAGCTTTCTCCGAACCACATGTTGGCCAAGCCAAAACCCACGTTGCCCGGAGTCTTCTCCAATTCCGCTTCGATCACGATAGTCTTTCCTGCAGGGGTGTCGCGGGTCTCGACAATGCGGGCGTTCTCCGGCAGGCCATGTTCTGCAAACTCGTGGAGGGCCGTATGCCAGGTCACACCCTGCCGGAATCTGGATGCATCCTCGGTAGGCATGGGGCTCTTTTGGAGCAGCTCGGGCGGCTGCAGATAAACGGAATTCCGGCTGTCAAAGATTACCTCAAGACTGTCGGTCTCGAAGCGGCCTTTGTCGCCGTCAATCCAAACGCGGTATATTAGCTCGGGCTGTGCGCCCGGCTCGGGGCCGCCCATGTTGAATGTGTATTGCACTTGTTTTGGGTGTGGGTCGAGCCAGATGTTGTTTACGTCGACCACCTTTCTCCAGACATCCTGGGGATCGGTCAAGTCGACGGGTTCTTCGGCGGCCGTGGCGGCCGCGTCACCTGGGTCGGTAGCCGCAGCCTCTGCGCCGGCAAGTTCCGCCGGTGCCGGCGGCTGGTCATCGGCAGCCGCCAACGCGATGGCGGTCTGGTTCACAGTTTTTGATAAAGCCGCGGAAACGGATGGCGTCTTTGCTTGCGGCCCCTGCCCCAGTGCCAACGTGGCCGCAAACCCGGCCAGAATAACGATTGGAACTGCGATGGATTTGTGCATCATGATCAGTTCTCCGAGTTGTCTTGCACGATAGATAATGTGGGCGCCCTTTGCCAGGCTCGCTGCCCCCGTCGCCTCCCACGAAACCGGCGCGACAACAATCGCTTTCATGACCGTCGAGACTCTTTCCCGATCCGGCCTGTACCGGCCCGCCTCGACGCGTTTGAGCATCCGCTCGCCGAGAGATTCCCGCGCCCGTTGCAGCCGTTTTGCCAAAGCGAGACGACTCACGCCGAGCAACGATTCCATTTCCGCGAGGGATTGCCCCGCGAAGTAGTGCATCAACAGCACTTCGCGATGGCCCTCGCTGAGTTTCAGAAGTTCCTCGTGCAAAAGCCCGTCCAATTCAGGCGCATCCCCACTCGCAGATGGCTCGACAGCCATCGGCGGCGTTGCTTCATGCAGGGACGCTTCGCGCCCTCGCCGGGCCAGCAAGGTGTTACAGACGTTCCGTGCGATTGTCAGCAGCCACGCCCCGAACTTCTCTTTGGCGCGAAGCCGGTCAAGAGACTGAAAGGCCCGCAGGAACGTCTCCTGAACCACATCCTCCGTATCTGACACATTTCGAAGCCGAGCCATAGCTGTGGCCTGAACAACGGGCATATATCGCTCGACCAGTTCGCGGAACCGCTCCCGCTCACCCGAAAGGACGTCCTGTACCGCCTGTCTATCCAATATGACTTCTCGCACGGGCATTGTTTGGTTTCCTGTAGCTCATATAATAGACCGATAAGCGTCATTTTGTTGACATCTTGTGTAAACGCCGGTCGAGGAATAAAACACCCTTGGTAGACTCACGTTTTTCGGGGTACGGCGCCTTGGAGTAGTCGGCGGACTACTGCTTGAACGCGGTTGTGGCTCAGCTTTTCCCTAAAGCGCAAAGGGCTGTCCGTATGTGCAATAAGCAGTCATTGGCTCACGACTTCCTGGACACGCGGGCTCCGCGGCTTCTAGAAGTCAGAAGCGAGAGGTTAGAGGTGTTACGCAGGACTTGACAGGCGCAAGCAGCCGAGGCGGACGAAGACTATGGCGAGAACCGCCCCCACCAGGTCGGAAACCAGGTCGAGCGCCGTGTTCTCGTATCCGCCCACGCCGGTTTCGGGCATCACCACGGTCGCAATGAACTCGATGATCTCGTTGAGCGCGCCCACGCCCAGCCCCGCCATTACCACCACAATCGAGAGCGCGGTCCACCGATGTAGGTCCGGGCGGAGCAGCGGGCGCAGCAGGTGGTCCATTACGAGGGTGGCCACGCCAAACCCGATGATGTGTACGAACTGGTCGTAGCGAAGGATGGGGAGCTTGGTCGAGAGAGGCACCAGGATTACGCCGTAAAGCACCCCGTCTCCAACTCGAATCCCCCCGCCGCACATGTGCAGAATGGCCCAGACCACCAAGCCCCAGATAATCGACAAGGGATATCGCACACGGCCGTTGGTCAGCGCGATCACTACCATGAAAAACACAATCACGGCCACGTACAGGAGGAACTCATAGTTCTGCCGATATCCAAAATATACGCTGAAAGGC
>JAPLKX010000250.1 GCA_026387845.1 Candidatus Hydrogenedentota bacterium
TCCACCGGGATGTCTTTGTGGCCGTCGGGAATCCACACGTTCGTGACGCACGGCGAACCCAGCGCCTCACCGAAATACGCGCCGATCCGCCTGCACGCGATGCAGTGGTTCACCCAGAACTTCCGCACCCCGTCGTCGTAACTCGACAACGTGAACCCGCTCGCCGCCAGAGCGTGCGAAAACAGCGTCGGGTTAAAGTCCAGCCCGATTCCCAGCCCACGCGCCCAATCGACCCACGTCTCGAAATGTTCCGGCTCCAACTGGTCCCGCTCGACCCGTTTGCCGCCGGTCTCTGCGTACATTGCGTGCAGATTGACGCGGTGCTTGCCCGGTATCAGCGACATCGTCTTCTCGATGTCGGCCCGCAGTTCGTCGCCGTTGCGCGCCTTGCCCGGGTAATTGCCAGTCGCCTGGATGCCGCCGCCGAGCGCCGCCCCGGTGTTCTCCAACCCGGCCACGTCGTCGCCCTGCCAGCAGTGAAGGCTGATCGGAATCCGGCCAACACGCTCGAGCGCCTTCTCCGTCGACACCCCGTAGCGGCCGTAAACGTCGGTAGCTTCTGAAAACCGCCGCGAGACCTCCGCTTCACTAAATGTGTAAAACATGGTTTGTCACCTCCAAATGAACCAGATCAACAGGTACGCCGGGATCACCGCCGCCAGCGTGAACGGCACGGAAATCCTCCCGAACTGACGGAATGTTAAATGATAGCCCTCCTTTTTCAGCAGACCCGCAGCCACGATATTCGCCGACGCACCTATCGGCGTTATGTTGCCCCCAAGGCTCGCCCCAATCAACAAACCAAAAAGGTACAGTGACGGGTTCAGCCCCAGTCGCTCCGACATCTCCAACCCCACCGGCAGCATCGCCGCCAGAAACGGCACATTGTCCACAAACGCCGATACCACTACCGAAAAGAAAACCAGCAGCGTGTAACCCAAAAACACGTTTTGCCCGATGCTCCTGGACAACACGTCCGAGATCCGGTCGATCCAGCCCGTCGCCGACAGGCTCGCCACAATGATGAAAATGCCCATGAGAAAAAACGTCGTATCCCAATCCAGCCGTTTCAGGGTGCGCAAAAAATGCATCTTGTGCACATGATGGCCCCATACCAGCAGAAACACGCCAAAACCCATGCAAATCATGCCGGCCAGGTAGCTGAAGCCCGTGTCAAAAAACGACGAGACCGCCAGCGAAACGATCAGCAGCACCAGCGCCGCCGCCGGCACCCACGTCTTCACCACTTCCGTCGGAACCACCGGCACCTTCTCCGTCTCCTTGCGGAAAAACCAGTAAAGCACCACGAACGAAAATAGCGCACCCAGTTCAACCGCAAAAAAAATGCTCAGTTTGCCGTGGTAGAAAAAAAAGTCCATGAACGTCATCTTCGCAAATCCGCCCAACAGCATGCTCGGCGGATCGCCGATCAACGTGGCGGTCCCCTGCAGGTTGCTTGATATGGCGATGCCAATCATCATGTTCACCGGGTTGATCCGCAGTTTCCGCGCCAGAGACAACGCCACCGGCGCCACAATCAGCACCGTCGCCACGTTCTCTACAAAGGCCGAAATAAACCCCGTCAGCAAACATATGAACAAGATGGCCCACGCCGTGTTCGGCGCCTTGTTGACGATCACCTCCGCCAGGTACGCCGGCGTCCGGCTCTCGATAAAATAGTCCGCCGCAATCAGCGTACCCACAAAAATGCCCATCACGTTCCAGTTGATACCCTCCGTCAACGCCACCCCCAAAGGAATCGTCCGCGTCACGATCAACACCACCCCCGCTACCACGGCCACCAGGCTCCGCCGAGCCGGAAACGCCACAAAAAGACCGTACGCCAGCACAAAAACGCCCAGCGCTATGTAAGAATGTCCCATTTCGTTCCCAACCCCATCCACTTTACAAACAATCGCCGCAAGTATACCCATTAAGCGCCCCACTGGTCTAACGCCGTCGGGACGCCCCCGGCCGCGCTTCTCAGCGCGCTTCGTAGGGGGTGTCCCTTATTTGCTCCCTCCCCGTTCCCCCAACTCGGCAATCCGAAACCCCTCCGCTCCTCCACCCTTCCCTCTTTCTCATCATTCATTATTCCTCATTCATCATTGCTTTTCTGCCCGCACGCACGCGAGCCAGACACCACGCAGTTCCACCCAAAACCTCGTACAACTGCGATGGCCTTACTAGCCCTCTGCAACCATTTGAAGCCCTGCCCCTATCAGTCCCAACGGTCCCCAATGGTCCCACTTGTCCTGCTGTCCCCGCTGTTCATCTTTTCACGGCCGCCAGGGCCAAACCGGTCTTATTCGAGAAACCTGAACATATGTCCAGTTGACATCGGAATTAAAATGCGTTATTCTCCTGTTAGGGTCGTTGTGAATCGTTTCACGACGATGCGTCAAAGTGCAATGCGGCTTCAAAAGGAGGTCCAGTATGGCCAAAATTCTCATTGTCGACGACGACCCCGATGTCGTCGAAACCGTCGGGCTGTTTTTGCGCCAGGACGGTCATGAAACCGCGGCGGCGTTTGATCGCCGCGAAGGGATGGCGCAAGTCGCAGGCTTTAAACCGGACCTGATTGTTCTTGACGTGATGATGGAACAGCCGGACGACGGCCTCACGATGGCGCAGGACCTCCGCCGCCTGGGGTACAAGCGGCCGATCCTGATGCTGACGAGCATCAACCGGGCCACCGGCATGGTCTACGGCAAAGACCCGGACGTGGCCCCCGTCGACGATTTCCAGGAAAAACCGATCGAACCCGCCACGTTGATTGCGAAAGTAAACCACTTGCTGCGGCAGCCGGAGGTGTAACCCATGTACGCCCACGACAACGAACGATTGAAAAACGACATCCGCACTTGGGCCGGCGAAAATGGCAGGAACCGCACGGGCCTCATCCCGCTGCTCCAGAAGGTCCAGGGGAAGTACAGCCAGATCTCGGATTATGCCATGCAGGTCATCGCCGACCA
>JAPLKX010000410.1 GCA_026387845.1 Candidatus Hydrogenedentota bacterium
CACATCCAGGACAACACCGGCGACGTCCAGGCCATGCTCGAATCCGGCCACCGAGTCATCGCCTGCATAGCCCCCTCGTTCCCCGCGGCGTTCCACACCGTCGCGCCCGGAAAAATTGTCGCCGCCGTCAAACGCCTCGGGTTCGCCGAAGTCTGGGCGGTAGCGTTTGGCGCCGAACTGATCAGCCGCGAATACCGCACCCTGTTCCTCGAAGCCGCGAGGACCGGCCGCAGCATCATTGCCTCGCCCTGCCCAGCCGTCGTCGCCTACATTGAAAAATACATGCACGGCCTGCGCGACTCGCTCGCTCCAATCGTCTCCCCCATGATTGCCACCGCCAGGGCCATCCGACACCGATACCACGGCGAACCGCTCGACGTCGTATTCATCGGCCCCTGCATCGCTAAGAAAAACGAAATACTCGACCCGTTCGTCGCCGGAACCGTCAACAGCGTCCTCACCTACAAAGAACTGGCCACCATGTTGGAAGCCGCGCACATCGAGCCCCAACAACTCGAAGAGTGCGAGTTTGACGGCCCCCAAAGCGGCGTCGGCTGGTCATTCCCGCTCTCCAGCGGCCTACTCAAAACCGCCGGCGTCAAAGGCGACCTGCTCGACACCTCCATCCTCACAACCGAAGGAAAGGACAGAGCGCTCGATGTCCTCGAGGAGCTCGCCGAAGGCGCCAGCAAAGCCCAATTCCTCGACGTCCTGTTCTGCGAAGGCTGCATCAGCGGGCCAAAAATGCTCAACGACCTCGGAGTACACACCCGCAAGGAAATTCTCGCCAACTTCGTCAAAGAACAACTCTTGCGCGTCGGCCCTAAAGAACTCGACCAATGGCACGACGAATTCAAAGACCTCGACCTCACACGCCGGTTTTCCCTGCAGGACCTCAGCCTGCCCGAGCCCAGCGAGCATGAAGTCGCACTCGCCCTCCAGTCCATGCACAAATACTCGATCGAAGACCAGCTCAACTGCGGCGCGTGCGGATATCCCACCTGCCGCGACAAAGCCATTGCCGTCTGCCAGGGGCTCGCCGAGGCCAGCATGTGCCTACCCTACCTCGTCGAAGAACTCGAAGCCACCTGCACACAACTGCAAGATTCCCACCGCGAACTCGCCGCCGCACAGCAGCGACTCGTCCAAACCGAGCGGATGGCCTCGATGGGCCAGTTGTCCGCGGGCGTCGCCCACGAGATCAACAACCCGCTTGGCACGGTGCTGCTCTATTCGCACATGCTCCTCAAGCGCGTCAAGGAAGACGACGAAAACCGCAAGGATCTCGAAATGATCGTCAGCGAGGCCGCCCGGTGCAAAAACATTGTCCGCGGCCTGCTCGATTTCGCACGCCAGTCGCGCGTCTCAAAATCTCCCACGGAACTCCCCCAACTCGTCGAAGCCATCATGGGCATCATGAAACCCCGCGCCGAGGCCGCCGGCGTCGAGCTCACCACCGAAGTCGACCCGGACGTTCCCGTCATGATGATCGACGCCGACCAAGTCAAGCAGATGCTCGTCAACCTCGTGCGAAATGGTATTGAAGCCATCCAGCACGACCACGGCCGCGTCTCACTCACCGCCGGCCTCCTCGACTCCAGGGAAACCGTCCAAATACGCGTCGCCGACAACGGCGCCGGTATCCCAAAGGAAAACATCCCACGCATGTTCACCCCGTTCTTCACCACAAAAGAAATGGGCAAGGGTACCGGGCTCGGCCTCGCCATCGCGTATGGCATCGTAAAAATGCACTTTGGCGACATCACCGTTCAGAGCGAGGCCGGGCAGGGCACTACCTTCGTGATCAGCCTCCCGGTCGGCAAACCCGAGCCGGCGGAGAAAATCTCATGACGCACCAGCCGCCTTCCATTGTTGTCCTGGACGACGACACCGATTTCCTCGACCTCAACGCACGGATGCTTCAGCGGGCAGGATATCGCGTCCGCACGTTCTCCACATCCGCCCAAGCCATGAGCGCCATCCTCCAGGACCCGCCCGACCTCATCATCACCGACCTCATGATGGAAAACCTCGATTCCGGATTTACGTTCTCACAAGCCGTGAAAGACGACCCGCGGCTCAAATCCGTGCCCGTCATCGTGATCACCGCCATGACCAGCCAGCGCGGCTACGACTTCCGGCCTCGCACCCAGGACGACCTCGCCGCCATGAACGCCGAGGCATTCTTTGAAAAACCCGTCGATTACGATAAGCTGATCGCCAAAGTCCATGAAATACTCAATAAAAGACCGGGGGAATTGACATGACCAATGATGTTGCGCGAATTCTCGTCGTCGACGACGAACTCGGCATGCGCGAAGGATGCTCAAAAGTCCTCTCCATGGAAGGGTTCGACGTCGAAACCGCCGCCGACGGCCTCGCCGGGCTTAAACTGTTCTGGGAACGCGGCGATTTTGCCGTCGCGCTCGTCGACCTCAAGATGCCCGGCATGGGCGGACTTGAACTCATCGAGCATCTCCGGCGCCAGGACGAAGACGTCGCCATTTTCGTCATCACCGCCTACGCCGCCATCGATACCGCCGTCGAAGCCACACGGCGCGGCGCGTATGGCTACATCCCAAAACCCTTCACCCCTGACGAACTCCTGATCCCCGTCCGCAACGGGCTCGAACGACGCTCTCTCAACATCGAAGCCAAGCGGCTCCGCGCCGAACGCGAACGAAGGCTACTCGAACTCGCCCGCGAACGATCCAAGTCCAGCACCATCATCAATTGCATGGCCGACGGCGTCATCGTCGTCAACCGCGACCGCCAGATCGTCCTGCGGAACGCCGCCGCTACACGAATACTCCCCGGGTTCGAGCAGGTCCCCCTCTCCTCGCCGCTCGACCGGCTCGATTGCCAGGAATTGCAGGCCCTCATTGCAGACGCGCTCAAAGAACCCGCCGGGCCCGTCATCGCATCCAAAGAACTGCACATCGACAAGTCCGTATACATGGCCAACGTCAGCCCCGTACTCGAACCTAACGGCGAATCGGCGGGGGCCGTCGCCGTGCTCCGCGACATCAGCGCCCTCAAAAAACTCGAAACCGCGAAATCCATGTTCATCTCCATGGTCGCCCACGAGGTCAAGAGCCCACTCGCCGCAATCGAAGGCCAGCTCATGACGGTCCTTTCCGGCGCCGCAAAATCCGACCACGACCACGAAACCGCCCTACTCGAGCGCGCCCTGCTCCGCGCAAAAAATCTCCGCTCCATGGTGAACGACCTCCTCAACCTCACCGCAATGGAAACCGGCAATTTCACCATCAAACGGCTCCCCATCAACGCACTCGAAGTCGTACAGGCCGCCGTCGATGCCAACCGCGAAAAGGCCAAAGACCTCTCAATCGAACTCAAGCTCGAGGCGCCGCCCGCGCCCGGACACAGCCACATACTCGCCGATCGAGACTCCATCTTCCTCATCCTCATGAACCTCATCGACAACGCCATCAAATACACACGGCCAAACGGGCACGTATTCGTCTCCGTGTGCGACAGCGCCGGGTTTGTCAAGATCGCCGTCAAGGACGACGGGATCGGAATGACTCAGGAACAGGTCGACTCCGCATTCGACGAATTCTACCGCGCAAAAAACGAATACACCGTACACATCCCCGGCACCGGGCTCGGACTCACACTCGTCAAACGCCTCACCGAACTCCACCAGGGCTCCATCAAGATCCAAAGCCAGCCTCAACAAGGCTCCACCTTCACCCTCACCCTCCCCACCATCAATTAGTCAGCAACTCGGTCTTTTCATCATTCATCATTGCTTTTGTGGGGGGTGTCCCATTTTTCTCTTAATTGTGGTGCGGGCGTCTCGCCTGCTCGCCCACAACTTTTCCTCCAGCCTCCAGCCTTCCGCTGCCTCACTCCCCCTTATCCGTCCGATCCGTCCGATCGGTCCGATCCGATTTGTTCTCATTTCCTCCGCACTCCCGCTCCGCCTTTCAGCCAATCCGAAATCCGAAATCCGCAATTCCTCCAGTCTCCAGACTCCAGCCTCCAGTCTGTTTTTTTGTCATTTGTCATTTGTCCTTTGTCCTTCCCCCTTGATGTCCTTCCCCCCGCTTGGTAATATGCGCCTTACCTCACTTGGTTGGAGACAGAGCTATGATCACACGCCGCCAGTTCATCAAAACCGCATCCGCTGCCGCGGCCGGCATTGCCGCCGCACCCAGCATCGTCACCTCCACCGCGCTCGGCGCTGCCAACCGCGCGCCAGCCGGCGAACGGATCGTCGTCGGCGTCATTGGCACCGGCGGCCGGGGCCGCGACGTCATGCGCGCGTTCTTGGCCCAGCCCGACACACAGGTCGTCGCCGTCTGCGATTGTTTCGCCGACAGACGCAGCGCCGCAAAGGACGATGTCAACCGCAACTACGGCAACCAGGACTGCGCGGTCTACCTCGACATGTTCGACATCCTCAACCGCCCCGACATCGACGCGCTCCTCATCGCAACCGGCGACAACTGGCATTCCGGCGTCTCCCTGCTCGCCGCGCGCGCCGGCAAAGACATGTACTGCGAGAAACCCATGAGCGTCGCTATCGCCGAGTCACGCGCCGTCTCCGACACTATGCGGCGGCTAGGCAGGGTCTTCCAATGCGGCACACAACGCAGGAGCATCAGCCACTTCCAGTTTGCCGCAGGCCTCGCCATCTCCGGCAAGCTCGGCAAACTCACCGAACTCCACGCTGAAGAGGCCGGCGGGTTACAGGACGTCCATCAGACCATCCTGCCCGCCGAGCCCGAGCCACCCCGCGAAGAGTTCGACTGGGACCGGTGGCTCGGCCCCGCCGCCTGGCGGCCATACAACAAGGAGTACCCAACCAGAGGATTCTGGAGCGGCGACTGGGATTTCTCCGGCGGGTCCGTCACCGAATGGGGCAGCCACACCGTCGACCTTTGCCAGTGGGCCAATCAGTCCGACAACACCGGGCCCGTCGAGTTCTGGAAAGAAGGCGAGCGCCTGATCGGCCGCTACGCTGACGGCGTCAAACTCGTCATCCGCACCGGCCTGCGGTTTGGCTCATGCCCCGTGCGCTACGAAGGCGAGGAAGGCTGGGTCGAGACCGGCGATTCCGGCGAGATGGATGCCAACCCAAAGAGCCTGCTCGAAAACAGAAACTTCCTCGGCGGCTACCCGCCCGACAACCATGTGCGCGCGTTTCTCGACTGCGTCAAGACGCGCCAGCAGCCCGTCTCCAACGCCGAAGTCGCCCACAGGTCAATCTCAGCCTGCCACGTCGCAAACATCTGCAAACGGCTTGGCAGGCCCGTCAAATGGGACCCGCCCGCCATCGAAGACGCCGGCGAAGCCACACTCATCGGCATCATCCAGGGCAACGCACCCTACGTCGACAAGCTCAAAGCCTGCCGCGGCCTGCGTATTCGCGGCACAGCCGCATCTGTGCCCGCACTCGCCGCCATGCTGCCCGACCCCGAACTGTCCCACATTGCCCGTTACGCGCTCGAACCCATGCCCTGCCCAGAAGCCGGCAAGGCGCTGCGCGACGCACTACCCAAAACCGCCGGAAAACCAAAGGCCGGCATCGCCGCGTCGCTCGGCGTCCGCCGTACCCGTTCTGATCCCGCTGCTCAATGACGCCGACGCCGAAATTGCACAGGCGGCCGCCGCCGCGCTCGGCCGGATCGCTACCCCCGCCGCCGTCGACGCGCTTTTTGCATGCAAGGCCGCTCGACCCGACGCCATTCAGCCTGCTATCGCCGACGGCCTGCTCGCCGCCGCCCAGCGCCTCGCCGCGGCCGACACAGAGGCCGCCACGGCCATCTATGAAAAACTGTCAGGCTCGGACTGGCCGGAGTTTGTGCGGACCGGCGCGTTCTATGGCCTCGCCGCCGCACAGCCCGCTCAAGCGCCCAATCGTCTGATCAACGCGCTCCGCGACGAAGACCCCCTGTTCCGCAACATTGCCGCCTCAGTCATTGGTGAAACTAGCGGGGCCGCCGACACCAAGGCATATGCCGATGCCTTCCCCACGCTGCCGCCGCAAGGACAGGCGGCATTAGTGCGAGGCCTGATGGCACGGAAAGACCCGCTGGCCCGGCCGGTTGTCGTCGCCGCCGCGCAAAGCGCCAACCCCGCCGTCAAAGCCGCCGCCGTCAAGGCGCTCAGCGTGCTGGGGATGCCCGACGACGTGCCCATGCTCGCCGCGCTCCTCGACAACGCCGACCCCGCGCTCGCTGATGCCGCAAACTACGCCCTCACCTTCATGCAGGGCGACGGCGTCAACAACGGCATTGCATCCGCCGCCGGCTCCTCGCCCGCGCCTGCCCGAGCAAAGCTGATCGAACTGCTGGCCACCCGCAGGGCTGAGCAGGCACTCCCAATTGCCGTGGCCAGTCTCACCGACTCCGACGCAGCCGTGCGGATCGCCGCGATGAAAGCCTTGCAGCCGATCGCCGGGCAGGATCAAGCCGCCGCGCTGCTCGACGCACTGAAAAAGTCCGCCGGCTCCGGCGAACGCACCGCGGCTGAACGCACCCTTGTCGCCGTTGCCGGCCGTACCGGCGACGCTCTATTGAAGGTCCTGCAGGATGAGTTGGCAAAAAATGGCCCAGACACGTCTGTCGCGCTTCTTCATGTGGTTGCGCGTATTCGCAATCAGCAGGCGCTTGAAACCGTGCTCGCCGCCCTGGACAACAAGAAGGAACCCGTACGCGAAGAAGCCGTACGCATCATTTCGGACTGGCCAACGCTCGACGCGGCCCCTCACTTGCTTGTAATGGCCCAGAGTAAAGACCTGAGCCATCAAGTGCTCGGCCTTCGGGGTTATGTCCGGCTCGTCGGACTCGAACCCGCCCCAGAAAATAAAATCAAAATGCTCAACGACGCCATGGCGCTCGCCAAGCGGCCTGAAGAAAAGAAAGCCGTTGTCGGCGCGTGGGCCGCCGTGTTCGCTACACAATCGCTCGACGCACTCCGCCCCGCGCTCGACGATCCCGACGTCCAAAACGAAGCCGCCGCCGCTATACTCGCCGTCGCCACAGAAATCGCCAAAAACCCCAACGCAAAACCCGCCGCCATCGACGCACTCAACCTCCTAATCCAAAAATCACCCAACCCCTCTCTAAAAGAAAAGGCCCAAAACACCCTGGCGGCTATTCAATGAAAATGTCTAGAAGCTGTCCCAAAACCTTCAACGAGACCAATGACTGGCTTCCAGGCCTAAAAACACATTTAACTGTCATTGCGAGGAGCGCTGGCCAAAAAGCCCAAGTATTTTCAAGTAACCTTCGACACAGCGCGACGTGGCAATCTCCCCGGTATACATGCTGAGCTAAATTTCTATAACTGACTCAACAAGTGATGCAACGGTTTGGGGATAGCCTCTAGTCTCCCAAGAAGGTCCCCCTCCCTTTCGTCCCTTATGTC